>CAYVOB010000054.1:0-9764 GCA_964452945.1 uncultured Bdellovibrionales bacterium | reverse complement strand
TAGTGCCAAGTTCTTGATAATGAGCTTGCTAAGCATTGATGTTCTTATCCTCTTTTCCCGAACGAGAACTTATTTTTCAATATATCGAAATAGGTAACTCCTTGGGGGCGCACCAAACGCAAGGTCCTCAACGATCTTTTTACCAGCACCTTGTCACCTTTTTTGTATGGGAGGGCTTTTTGCCCGTCAAGGGTAACAAGTACCTCCTCTGCATCTTGTTTTACAGATATCTGCACAACACCAGTATCGGCAACTACTATTGGTCTATTTGTAAGCGTGTGTGGTGACACCGGGGTTATCAAAAAAGCCGGTATGGAAGGATGCATTATGGGTCCTCCTGCCGCCAGCGAGTATGCTGTTGAACCTGTAGGAGTGCTTACTATCACTCCGTCCGCCTTTGAGTTGCACACGAACTCACCATTATAATGGATGTCAAAATCAACCATCCTTGCTACGCTGTTACGAGTAACAACGACATCGTTAAGCACTACGTTCTTTTTATTGCCTACGGTCACTTCCAACATGGATCTCTTTTCAATATTGAACCCTTTTTGTAAGCCCTTCTTTAGTGCATCCATCCATTCATTTATGCTGGTCTCCGTCAAAAAACCAAGTGAGCCGGAGTTTATCCCGAATACCGGAGGTATGTCCTTTCCCCTGGAGCATCCCTCGTTAAGTGCCCTTACAGCTCCTAAAAAAGTACCGTCCCCGCCTACGACAACAGCAAGATCAGCATCCATGTCGTCAAAACTCGTCTTTACCTCATTGGACTTTAGATACTTAATTATGGAAGCGCTTATTGATTTTGCCTTAGCATCATTACGTTTTATAAAGATGACCGCTTTTTTCATAAGCTAAATAGTTACCATAATTAAAGCAAGATAACAACATGCCTATAACTCTTATTTGTCTTGTCATACCGAATAGTTAGTTACGTTTTTAGGGCAACATCATTAATGCATCAACTAGAGACCCCTCATTTGGTGTATAATGTGCGAAAGTTGATAATAAAAGTACGGAGGTCCATTAAATGAAAAGTAAGCTCACTTTGCTATTCTTGTGTCTGTGTTTGATCTCTTTTTTAAGTTGCGGCATGTTCGGTGGCGGAGAAGGCAGAGGTTCCGGCGGGACAGGCTTTGATAATAACGCTTTAGGAAGCACTCCAGTATGTTCAAGTGGACAGTGGTCAGCAAGTGGCGAGGTTGCAGATTGTGCTGCCTGCCCTACAGGCTCTACTCCAAATCTCCGTGGCACGTCTTGCATCTGCAACGATTCCACAACTTATTACTTTAATGGATCTATGAATGAATGCGTAGCCCTTTCAAGCAATAACTGCACCGGTAATGACTGGCCATTCAACGGAACTTGCACGCCATGTCCTACAGGAGCGACAGCAATAACTAGCAACACTACCTGTGACTGTTCAGCCATTACTGCTACACCTATATTCAATCCCTCTAGTAACCTGTGTATTTCCAGCGGAGGCGGTAACAACAACAACTTTGTTATAAACAATAATAACTTGGTTCTGAACAATAATTTCCAGCTCAATAATAATAATGTCTCTGCTCCGTGTGCGCAAGGAACTTACTCTGCGACTGGTTACCAGCCTTGTGTAGCGTGCATAGGATATTATCCAAATTGTACTTGTTCACCAACCACTGGAGCTGTTAACTGTCCAGCATGCGTAGGCGACACTGTTTCACCTACAGGGACTCAAGCTCCTACCTGTACTCCATGTCCCACGAATCAATCTACGGCAGATCATAAGACCTGTACGAATGATGCTTGCACTGGAAACCTTTATTCCTCTACAGGTTCTTGGCCAAATTGCACTGCGTGCGCCAACTATTATCAACCAAACTCTTCCCATACTGGCTGTGTTTGCATAGGTGGCGCAACACCCAATGGCTATTCAGCACCTGCAGATGGTTGCTGCACCAGTGGAGTTAGAGATACAGATGCAAAATGCGGCTACAAACAAGGGACCGAGTGCGTTAATAACAGCGCTCTATGTCGATCAGGCTTAAGCTGTCAATATCACAAAGGCCCACTCTGCGGATGGACACCACTAGCAGGCACCTCAAAGTGTTGCCCTTAAATTTTGATTAGTCTGGACGCTATGTTAGAAAGTTTTTTTCTTGCCTCTTTTAATTGTTCGAGTGTCTCGAATTGCTTTGGGTCATCAGACAGCGTGAGCTGAAGCATTGGTATCGACATGTGCAGTGCTTTTAGGAAGCTTTCCTCGTCGGGGGAGATCACATCAGGGCGCTTTAGGGTTTCAAGGCCTATAGTGACCTTTGACGCGTTGTTCTTAAGATCGACCAACAAAGAGAACCCAAGTCTGAATATATGTCTTAGCTTTACGAACTGAAGCACTTCCGTCAGGTCGCGGTCAGTATTCTCCTTAACAAGTTCAAGACCTATGTTGAAGTAGCTCCTGCTTCGCTCGACTATGTTCTTTATATATTTTGCATCCTGGTTTGTAGCATTGTTGACAACTATAGAGGCTGTTAAAAGCGCACTTAGCTCTATCTGTATGTCATCAAAAAGCTCCGGCGACACCTTAAAGGACTTGTTCCAGTACGATCTTGGCACAACGGCAAATTGGGATATAAGGTATTCCTTATCCTGATGGCCTTTCTTCAATTCCTTTTCACCCACCATCTTCAATATCTGTTTTAAAAGCCTTGTTGGATCCTCATAATGGAAGAGTTCCAGAGAATCCATGTAAGTAGGGATACCTTCGTCAGAAAGTCGTGCATCCTTAAAACGTCTGGCTTCTTCCTCGACTATGGAATAAACAGAGGTCATTGCGTCCATACAAAGCTCCCGACCAAAAGCCACACTCTCAAGGTAGGCGATGTTAATAAGCTCAATGGCTGTCTGGACTTCTGATCCTTCCTCCTTTGCGAACATGACGAACACGTTGTCAGGTGTTATGTATGGATTACCGTCGTAGAGTTTGTCAGGGTCAAGCCATTTTATGTCTATGACGCTGGATATGAAGAGTTGGAGCTCCTGACGATCTATCCTTTTTATCTGCTGGGAAGCTTCCATGGGAGGAAGGCTTAAAAGGACGTTCATCCACGTTGAAAAGCTCACTGAATTAAAGTTGTCCTTGTCCCATGAAGATATGTCGACCAAGACCTGTAGCTTTTCATTGGATAATATTTTTACTATTTTAGGAAGATTATCTGTATCCTCTATGAGCATCATTGAATGAAGGTCTATTGCAGGGACCTTGTCCAACTGCTCTGTATTCAGTTTCTCTATTTCCAGGTTCGCCAAAAAGTTCAATGAATCCATAAAGCCTCTCTAGGGGCTGACCCCGTAAAAATAAGGGGCGGGTCATTAAACCCGCCCCATTATTTAAATCATTATCCGTCTAATTCTTAGTTAATAAGGTCCTTGAATTCTTTTCCAGGCTTAAACTTAGGCATGTTGCTTGCAGGGATCTTTATCTCTGCGCCAGTCTGAGGATTTCTGCCAGTTCTTGCTTTTCTTTTTGACTTTGTGAAAGTTCCAAAACCAACAAGTTTTACATCTTCATCTTTCTTGATCGCTTTCTTGATCCACTCGGTAATGCAGTTCAAAGCATTCTCTACCTGTGTCTTTGTAAGGTTTGTGTCCTTTGAAACTCTCTCGATAAGTTCAGCTTTGTTCATTATAAACCCTCCTAAGATTTTTGCGATTCCTCGGAACCGCTGTAAAACAAAGCGATAATAATTTAAAATTGCTCAAAGTCAACTCCAATAAAGGTTACAGGGCGCGCCAATTCATAACATATTGATTTGACTAAGGACTTCATTACTGCTATTTATGCAAAAATGGGAGTAAGGATAAAAGAACTGCCATCAGAAGTTGTGAACCAGATAGCGGCCGGCGAAGTCGTTGAACGTCCAGCCTCTGTAATAAAAGAACTAATAGAGAACGCTATAGATGCTGAAGCCAATGATATCGTTGTGGAACTGGTGGATGCCGGCAAAAAGCAGATAATTATAAAGGACAATGGCTGCGGTATACACGCCGACGATATAGAACTGGCACTAACAAGGCATGCCACAAGTAAAATAGAGAGCTCCGAAGATCTTTTCAATATAAGCACTCTTGGCTTCCGTGGCGAAGCGCTCTCTGCCATTGCAAGCGTATCAAAGATGACGGTGCTGTCAAAATCCAGGGATTCTGGTTCGGGCACCAAAATATACGCCGAATACGGCGCTGTAAAGAACAAACAAAAAAAAGCCATAGCGTCAGGAACCATAATAATAGTTGATGAGCTATATTCCAACACCCCGGCAAGGCTCAAGTTCCTAAAAAAAGCAGCTACCGAGCTTTCTCATTGCATAAGTGTGGTGAATAATTATGCCATGGCATATCCGTCGGTCTCATTCAGGGTACTGCACAACGGCAGAAGCATCTTTTTTCTACCCCCTGTTGACGACCTGGAGCAAAGACTTAGCGCTGTCACCGGTAACAAATCAAAGTGGATGAGAGCAAAAAGTGCCTATGAATATATAAACGGAGAGATCTTTGTTGCAGACCCGGAAAAAATGGACACCGCCGGAGAGATAAAGATCTTCGTTAACGGAAGGAATGTCCGTGACAGGATGGTCACACATGCAGTATCCAGCTTCTATGACCAAAATATTTCAAGCGGGGATCATCCACTGACTATTATATTCCTCAATATAGACCCTGCCTTTGTAGATGTGAATGTTTCCCCTACAAAGAACGAAGTGCGCTTTAGGGAATCTAACACTGTATATACCTTTGTTCAGAACCTTCTTGAGCAGGCACTTAATACTAACAAAATATCACTGCAAACCCAGGCATATACATACAGCAAAAGTCCGTCCGCTCAGAGCATAAATACAGGAACCCTATATCAGCCTCTATGTAATACGAGTACCGATGTTTTAGAGCAAACTCTCTTTGATGACATGCCTCAAATACCCTTCACTGTTATCGGGCAATTCAACAAACAGTACATAATTATAGAGGATAAAGAGAAGCTAATACTCATAGATCAGCATGCCGCCCACGAAAGGATAAACTATGAGCGTATACGTGCTGCCCTAAACGAGAATATCGAAGAGCAGGCGCTTTTGGTACCGGAGATACTTGAACTGGGGGCAAAAGATGCCGTGGTCTTAAAGGATATACTTCCTGAGCTCAAGAAGATAGGTCTTGATATAGAGGAGTTCAGCGCACCAAAGATGAATGCGGCTGCCTTTGCCATCAGGAGTATCCCAAGGATATTTGTGAATATCGACGTAAAACAACTCCTAAAAGAGATCCTACTGGAGAAGACAGAACTTAGTGAGACAAAAGGCATTAAGGAAAAGATCGCAGTTATATCCGCCAGTCTGAGCTGCCACGCCTCCGTCAGAGGAGTCCAACAACTCCATCCTCGGGAGATCGCAAAACTCTTGAATGAACTCGACAAATGTGAATTCCCCTATACCTGTCCCCATGGACGACCTATCAAAGTGGAACTTACCCTATACGAAATAGAGAAGCTGTTTAAAAGAAAATGATCGAACTATTTGCAATAGCAGGACCCACGGCATCGGGCAAAACATCAATAGCGATGGAAATAGCTGAGCTAAACAGAATTGAGATCGTCTCCGCCGACTCCATGCAGGTCTATAGATACATGGATATAGGGACCGCCAAACCGAGCAAGGAGGACAGGAAACGGGTAAAACACCATTTGATAGACATCGTCGACCCCGACGTTGACTACACTGTTTCTGATTTTTGTGATGATGCTGCAGAAACAATATCAACAATGAAAAAGGACAATACAAAATATATAATATGCGGGGGTACGGGTTTTTACCTGAATGCTCTAATAAACGGTACTTTCAACACTCCTCCCTCAGACCCAGAGATAAGACAAAAACTGGAACCACTTGCAGAGGACAAGCAGGAACTCTACAGGATGCACGATGAGCTTAAAAAAATAGACCCTGCAACTGCAGAAAAAGTACATCCTAATGATAAATACAGGATAGTGCGGGCGCTGGAAGTCTACTACATATCTGGAAAGACCATGAGCTTTTACAGAGACGCTCACTCTGAGAGCAAGAAGAACACAAGATCACTCATGATAGTATTGAGCCTTGAAAAGGAAGAACTACTAAGGAACATAAAGACCAGAACTGAAGACATGATAAAAGCGGGACTGATCGATGAGGTAAAGGGTCTTATAAGCAAAGGGTACCAGCCAAGCCTAAAACCCCTTAAAAGTATAGGATATTTACAAGCTGTCAGGTTAATAAGCGGCCAACTCAGCCTTGAGGATGCCAAAAATGATATAATAAAACAAACTGCCGCACTTGCAAAAAGACAGCTAACATGGTTCAAGAAACAACCGAACACCATGTGGCTTCACCCCGTTAAGGATCGAGTTAAGATAAAAGAAGAAGCAGAGAGGTTCTTAAAATTATGCTAGAGAGCATGACCGCGTACGGTAATCTGGATTTTGAACTAAATAATTATAGATACACAATGGAGATACGTTCGGTAAACCACCGTTTTTTTGAATTCAAGTTCAGAGCACCATCTTACCTCTACAAATTCGAGTCGCTGATAAGAGATGCCGTAAAATCAAAACTGCAAAGAGGAAGTATCGAGTGTTACATAAAAAGTGTTAAAATCCAGACAAAGGCAGAGACTAATTCTGAACCAGAAATAGACGTAGATTACGCTCTGATGGGAGAATACATAAAGGTATTAAATGAAGCACAAAAAAGGTTCAAGATAGAAGGCAAGGCTACCATAAACGACATATTAAGGTTACCTAACCTGTTCGCCATAAAAGAACCAGAGATCAGAGATGATCTTGTGGAGGAGGGTCTTGTAAGTGCCGCCGGCAAATGTGCCCAACTGGTCTGTGAAATGCAAAAAAAGGAAGGAGAAAAATTAAAAACGGCCATGGAGCAACATCTAGTACAGATAGAGCACAACACCAAACAGATAGAGAGCAAAACAGAAGAACTATTTCAAAATTCATTAAAAAAGATCAAAGGACGATTGAGCGAACTGCTTTCTGATTCCAATATACCAATGGATAGGATAACAGCTGAAGCTGGGCTTTTGGCAGAAAAACTGGATATCTCAGAAGAAGTGGAAAGGCTTGGCAGCCATTTTAGCCAGTTCAGGGAAACCTTAAAGAACAAAAACAACGAACCTGTAGGTAAGAAACTGGATTTTATAGTACAGGAAATAAACAGGGAGATAAACACCATCGCTTCAAAAGCTGAGGACACCAATGTAGTTTACACCGCTGTTGAGAATAAAACCCTGACGGAAAAAATAAGGGAGCAGGTCCAAAATGTCAAATAAGGCCAAACTATTCGTGGTAAGCGCCCCTTCTGGGACCGGTAAAAGCACAATTATAGATGCTGTAATGAAGGAACTACCTCGTTTGAAAAAACCGATCTCTTACACTACCAGGACTCCAAGACTCGGCGAAAAGAATGGTATCGATTATAATTTTGTAAGCACTGGTGTGTTCGAGAAAATGAAGAACGAAGGGATGCTATTGGAATGGGCTAACGTATACGGGAACTTTTATGGCACTTCCCTAAAAGCAGTTAAGGCAGCTTTAAACTCCGGGACTTTCCTTTTAAAGGACATAGACACTCAGGGGGCGATCCAACTAAGGAAAAAATTGGGAAGCAACACGGTACTGATATTCATAAATCCACCCTCATTGCAGGAGCTTGAAACCCGTATCCGCCAAAGGAACTCTGACCCAGAACAACAAATAGCTACCCGGCTGGAAAACGCAAAAAAAGAAATGTCTGAGGCATCAAAGTATGACCATGTTATAATAAATGATGATCTAACAAATGCCGTAAAGGGTCTAAAAGAGATAATAAGTGGTTATATGAACATATGATAATATTTGGTAACAAAGATTCAGACCTAAAGAAGAACCTTGAAGAACTGCATAAGTCCATCCTTGAATATTATCCCGATGCCGATATGGCACTCATAGATAAAGCCTATAACTTTGCAATAGAAAAACATAAAGGCCAGCTCAGAAAATCCGGAGAGCCTTATTATATACATCCGGTGGAAGTAGCCCAATCCCTTGCAAAATTAAAGATGGATATTCCTACAATAACCTCTGCCCTGCTACACGACACCGTTGAGGATACAGAGGTAAACATAGACGAGATAGAAAAAGAATTCGGACTAGAAGTAAAAGGACTCGTTGACGGTTTGACAAAGCTCTCAAAATATAATTTCAAATCAACAGAAGAAGCGCAGGCGGAGAACTTCCGTAAGATGATAATCGCGATGGCCAAGGACATAAGGGTCATCATGATAAAACTTGCGGACAGGCTTCACAACATGAGAACGCTGAACCATCTCCCTATAGAAAAACAACAAAGGATCTCTCAGGAAACACTAGACATATATGCACCTATTGCCCATAGGCTCGGTATTTCTTGGTTAAAAACTGATCTTGAGGATCTTGCCTTCATGTACCTTGACCCGGAAGTATTCTCTGTACTTGTGAATAAGGTCCAGAAACAAAGATCCGAGAAGGAAAAATACATCAACGAAGTAATCAAGGTGATCAAGGATAGATTGGCTGAGTTCCAGATCAAGGCAAACATCTCCGGCAGGTTAAAGAATTTTTACAGCATCGCCAATAAGATGAAAAAAAGGAACCTTGAGTTCGAACAGATCTACGATCTCGTGGCATTCAGGATAATAGTAGAGGATGTAACACAGTGCTACGAAGTACTTGGCATAATACACTCTTTTTGGAAACCGGTACCTGGCAGGTTCAAAGACTATATAGCCATGCCAAAACCTAACAACTATCAGTCGCTGCACACTACCGTTGTTGGTCTGTATGGAGAAAGGGTAGAGATACAGATAAGAACTCAGGAAATGCATAAGATCGCAGAATATGGTATCGCCGCGCACTGGATATACAAGGAAGGACACATTGATAAAGGTGATAAAAATAAATTCACCTGGTTATCGGAACTCTTGGAAACCCAAAAGGATGTAATCGATCCTAGTGAGTTCATGGATTCTGTAAAACTAGATCTTTTTTCCGGCGAAGTTTTTGTGTTCACACCAACAGGAGAGGTCAAAGAGTTACCGAACGGAAGTACACCGATAGACTTTGCCTATAGCATACATACGAATATGGGACACTCCTGCATAGGAGCAAAGGTCAACGACGTAATAGTGCCATTAAAATACACATTAAAGTCCGGGGACAAGGTAGAGATAATAACATCTAAGCACCAGGCCCCTAAAAAGGACTGGCTAAAATATGTTCACACTTCTAGAGCGAGAACAAAAATAAAGGCCTACCTTAAAACGATCGAAAAAGAAAAATCCAAGGATCTTGGACAAGAACTCTTAGAGAAAGAATGCAAAAAGCACGGTCTTTCATTCCAGAACCTGAACAAGGACGGTAAAATATCCGAGGCTGCTACTGGTTTCAAATTTAAGAATATAGAAGAGCTCTTGATAAATATCGGTTATGGAAAAGTCACAGCAAAAGAAGTTGTCCGTCTGATGGACCCTAACATAGTTGAAGACAAGGACAAAGATAAGGAGAAGAAGACTTCAATCTTCCAGGACATAGTACAAAAAGCGGCGCAATCAGTACGCTCTGGTAGGAATGTAGTAAAAGTCCGCGGGATAGAGGATATGCTGGTAAGGTTCGCCAAATGTTGTACTCCTGTGCAAGGAGAACCGATAGTTGGTTTTATTACCAG
>CAYVOB010000053.1:0-9777 GCA_964452945.1 uncultured Bdellovibrionales bacterium | reverse complement strand
CATGTTGGCCGCTTTGATCTTTCCGCCGTTACCACCAGTAAAAGCGATGGTGTGTATACCCTTTGCCCTTGCTGTTTTTAATGCGCGGATGACATTCTCGGAATTGCCACTTGTTGAAATACCGATGGCGACATCACCCTTTTGTCCGAGGGCTTGTATCTGCCTGGAGAAGATCTCATCAAAGCTCATGTCGTTGGCGATAGATGTGATGATGGATGTGTCAGTAGTTAGAGCTATAGCGGCTAGTGCCGGTCTTTCTGTTCTCAATTTATTGACGTGCTCAGCGGCAAAATGCTGTGCATCCGCTGCGCTTCCACCGTTGCCGAAATATAGTATCTTTGCACCGTTAATGGTGGCTTGTGCCATTAGCTCGGCCGTTTTTAATATGTTGCTGGTGTTCTTTTCAATAAAGTCTTTTTTTATCTCCAGGGATACTGCCAATTCGTCATTGATATGTTTTTCTAAGTCTTTCATAGCTCTATGAAATAACAGAATTAATTTAACCTGTACATAAAAATATGGTAATACCTTCAGACCATGAAAGTACAAAGACCCTGGGGATTTTTTGAAACGCTTTATGAAGGAACTGGTTTTAAGGTAAAGAGCGTGGTAGTGAATCCCAACTCTAGATTATCACTTCAAACCCATGCTCACAGGTCTGAACATTGGACCGTTGTCAGGGGTGTTGCAGTGTTTCAGATAGGTGACAAGAGGGAAGAAGTATTCCCTGACCAGACCCGTTACATCGCTAAGGGGCAGGAACACCGTTTGGAGAATAATGGTAAAGAACCCTTAGAGATAATAGAGGTACAGTGTGGAAATTACCTTGAAGAGGATGACATAGTTCGACTAGAGGACGACTATCACAGGAGTTAAGATATCCCTTGAGTGAAAAACAAGAAAACATAAAGACCTTTGTTAGGAATAAGAAAGCAAAGTTCGAATATGAGGTACTGGATAAGTTCGAGGCTGGAATAGTACTGAGCGGTCCGGAAGTAAAAGCTGTCAGGGCAGGAAAGGCCAGCATTGCAGATTCTCATGTAAGGATAAAGAACGGGGAGTTTTATATAAAGGGACTCGATATCACAAAGTATGAGCAGATCGGGTATGCGGAGCAGGACTCCTTAAGGGATAAAAAGCTTTTGCTTCATAAGCATGAGATAAAAAAACTTACAGGAAAGATAGCAGAAAAAGGGCTTACCCTGATCCCTCTATCCGTATATGCAAAAGGGAGCTTTATAAAACTGGAATTGGCTCTGGTAAGGGGTAAGAAGACCCATGACAGGCGTGCTGACCTTAAGAAAAAGGCGGAAGAAAGGGCAATGGACCGAAAGTATAAAATAAGGTAGTATAGCCCTCTATATGGTCGTTAAAAAGTTCAAGGAAAGAAAGGAAAGAAAAAAATTCGGTCTTCCGGTCGTCATAGTTTTTGATGAGCTAAAGGTAAAACTCCCTGCAAGATTGAACGATATCAGTGAGGGAGGTATTAGCTTTAAAGCAGGAACACTTTTTCCTGCAGGGGAGGTCCTGTCCATCCTAATACCTAACCCCTTGAACGTTATTTCAGGCCAGGATGGAGAAAAACTTAGGGTGAACGTACAGGTGGTCTGGGCCAGGGAATTTAATGATCAGGATGACCCATTGGCCAAGTTCATACACGGTTGCAAATTTATGTTCCTTGACAAGACAAAGGAGTTGAGCGGACAAATAAAGTCGCTGATGGAACTTTCGGAGAAAGTCGGCGAAAAACCCATAGGGTTCTAATACTAAGCAGAATTATTTTTCTTTTCCAAGTCACGGTCTCCGGTCGCTACCACTCTAAGGTCCACCGTTTGCATTGGCCAGCCCTATAGGACCGGGCAGGCTGTCGTTAAAATATGTTCTTATACGTCGTTGGACCTAAGATTGGTTAGCTCCCTCTCGACAGTGACTTGGAAAAGAAAAATAATTCTGCTTAATATTTGATCTTGGAAAGATCGATGGTGACGTCCTGGTCGGGCAGGGTGTAACTTGCCTCAAGCGGGTTTTGGAAGGTCTGGTTGTCAATGATTAGTAGGTCCTGGATATTCACTAACTTAACCCTGTAGCCCCTGGTACCAAAACGCCATGCTGCGTAGGTCTCGGGGAAAAGATCCCCTTTTGTGCTTACCCCAAAGACCTCTCCAGTTCCCTCACTTTTAACCATGTTATTAGTGCCAGGGTCCGTATCAGCCCCAAAGGGAACATTGTCCGGTAACATCGTCGCTGGGGCCTTGTTCCTGCCAGAAGCACCAAGACCACCAAAAACGTAAGTTTCTTTATTCTTTGTAAGATCTGCAAAGTTCATAACGTCCAGATCAAGACTGCTTTGTTGATTAGCATTCCTGTACGGGATTATGTACCTCATTATCTCGAACTGGTTGACTGACATCGCATTGGCAAAGGCTCTTTCTATCATTGATCCACCAGCTGTCGTAGCTGGTTGCACACTTGTTGTCCCGTTAAAGTTGGTATAGTCCCAGCCTTTTTCTGGATTACCCTTCATCGGTTCGGGATATTTAAAAACATATACTTTGTATGGCTGGTTGTCATCACTTTCTCTTCCCTGTATCTGGTCGAACTGATAGATGGCTCCGCCCTTATATTTATCCAGATAGGTCTCATAATTGTTCTTTTGTGAGGCGTTGAGGGTCTGCTCCGTGTACTTGTTGCTCCATGCAACTACGGAGTCTCTTGTTCCCAGTGGATGTGTCGCTGTATTGTCGCTGTCATAGTAATTGCTGGGGTTTGAGCTCAGATTAGTTGGTCTACTAGGAAAACCATCATCGCTGTTCCTATCACCAATTTTGGTGTAAATTCTCCATCTGGAACGTTTTTGATGCGTAATTTGATATATAAAAGCGTGAGTGTCTGCATTTATGTTAGTTACCCCCCACAAAGGATAGTTTGTTTTTGAGCCTTGGTATTCATCTGTATTAACACAGAGTTTGACACCAAGCTTTTCTGTCTTATCCCTGTTACCAGTTTGAAGTGAAAAATTTGGTACTAGATCGTTCAGGTTCAACGGGCTTGAGTTAAATGGATAAAGGTAATCAAGGCCATTCTTTTCACAGTTAGCTCTATTTGCTCCGCTGAATAAATTCTCACAGTCCGCATTTATGTATGGACCTATCCTGCTCCCAAAAGGTCTTGCTGCCGCTACAGCGACTAGAGTTGCCTCCTGTGAAGGAGTATTGTCTCCTGGACCATCCCCAAAGAAGACATTAAATGGGATCTTTTTTGTGCTGGCTGTACCTACAACAGTATAGTATGTTTTGACCCTCATGTCCTTTGCTACACCGACTGGAAAATAGGTCACAGGTACTGCTGCAGAGACCCCATAGACATATTGGTTTGTGGGTCCTTCTTTAATTGTAAGATAGTTAACTGTAAAGTTCACATCATGGCTGTCAAGTCTTAGGTAGGCTCCATTGTACTCGGGGCATTTACCGCCGCACCCGCCAACCATGCCCTGGCTGCTTCCAGCTGCAGGAATTTTTGGGACCAGATGATATAGACTTGGCTTTGCCTCTGTATCTGCAAGGACCTTTATAAGGTTCTTTTTAAAGGTCGTATAGGCGGCATTATGTACAGGGTTCTTTAACTGGTCATCCTTAAGGGGAAGTATGTTCCCTGTTGGTGGTTTTCCATCTATCGCTGTGTAGCCATTCAAGACCTTTGCTGCTACGCTGATAGGTGAGTTCTTGAACACAGTGATCGTATTGGGGTCCTTGGCCAGGGCCCAACGTCCTCCACTTGGGTATGTGCCGATCTTTATGTCACCAAAGTGGACTCCTCTTATCCTGGATTGTAGATGCCTATAGTCATGTAACATCCAAGCTATCAGTCTTCTGTTGTAATTGTAAGGGTGAGGCTCATAGTTAGCAAATAGGTTCGAATGGTCGATTGCAGCATTAGTTACGGAATTATCTGCGTCAGAGGTTGCTATGTAAGCTGTCGCTACGCTTGTACATGTTGTAGGATCGCCTCCACTTATACAAGCTGCTAATGCGGCTGTTCCGCTGGCAGTCAATGCGTTTAATGAGTTCGTAAGTGCTGTCTGAAAATCCAAGTTGCCAGTTGGTTGACACAAATTTGTCAGAGAGTCTTGTGATGACTGATTGCTTCCTTGACGCTGTAAACTTGCGCAAACCAAAGGCTGTTTTGAACTGTCTGTAACATAATCCTTAAAGTCCTGATTAGGCGGGGTAGCATTTTGTTTATCGTACTTTCTCTCGCCGTTCAGCATTATCATGTAGTCGAATACCATGGCCTTGTAGTTTCGGCGCATCTCGTAGTTCCATTTTCCTATCTCGCTTAGATAACGAGCCTGTTGGGCGGCTCCGGCGTATGCTGCAAGGTCTACCGCATTCTGAAGGTTCATCTTTGCGGCGACCAAAAAGCCTATATTGACGACCATGGCAATAAGGAGGAACAAGAGCCCAAAGGATAGGGCGATCAAAACTGCCATTTGTCCCTTTTTATTCCGCCTAAAGCTCAAAACTTATCCCTCTCGCCATATAGCAATGTTCCTATTCTAACATGAGTCGCGCCTTCTTCAATGGCTATGTCAAAATCAGAGCTCATTCCCATGGAAAGCCCTTCCATCTTTGTCCCGCAGGAAGCATTTATCTTCTCAAGCGCAGTCCTTAAAGCAGCAAAATGGGCTCTTGAACTATTCATATCGTCGCTAAAAGGAGGTATGCACATCAATCCCATCGGCCTTAGCTCAGGTTTATTGGCAGTAATCCTACTCAGGTTGATTTCCAATAACTGATCTGTAAGTTTTTTTAGTTCCTCAACGCTGGAGGCCCCGCCTTTACTTTCCTCGCTTCCCACGTTCAGCTCAAAAAAGATGCCTAGCTCGGTGCTTATCCTTTTATCAAGTTCTTTAAGTTGCTCGGACTTATATACGGAGTGTATGTATGAGAACTTTTTGTCCAGCATCTTTATCTTATTGGTCTGGAGCCTTCCTATGAAATGCCAGGTGATCTTTTTGTAGCTGTCGTTGTTGCTCACAGAATCTATCTTTTGGAGAGCTTCCTGCACATAGCTTTCTCCAATGTTGGTTATGCCTATTGCTGCAGAGGCCAATATGGTCGAAGCATTATGCGATTTTGTGACACCTATTATGGTTATATTGTTTGTGTCCCTTTTTGCCCTTTCGCAGGCGCTTGCTATGCGTTCTTGTATTTTCTGGTAGGCATTCTTTAGTTCCAAGGGGCTTTAACCCCCGCTTTTTTTAGTCCATTCATTACCTCAAAGAGTGGGAGTCCCACGACGTTGGAGTAAGAGCCATTTACTTCCTTTACGAACCTTGCCCCTAGGTCCTGAATGGCGTAGGCCCCGGCCTTATCCAAGGGCTCCTTGGTCTTGACATAGGAAATATATTCTTCGTCGCTAAAATTACCAAAGCTTACCTTTGATTCAACGATCCTTTCTTCGATCATCCTGATCTTACCATTGGTTTTTTTTAGGATCGTGTACGCTGTAAGGACCGAATGGGTTCTCTTGTTCAAGGCCTTTAGCATTTTTAAAGCATCTTTGTGGCTTTTTGGCTTGCCCAGTATCTTGTTATTAAGGACCACGATGGTATCTGCAGACAATATGACCGCATCGCGGCAGAGCTTAGCGACGTATTCAGCCTTTAGTCTGCTGTTATGGCGTGCGGATCCCCTTGCTCCCTTTATATGGCAGGCTAGCTCGTTACAGCGTGGTTTTATCACCTTAAAAAGGTACCCTTGTTCCTTTAACATCGCAATGCGTCTTGGCGACGATGAAGCTAGTATGAAAGTGATATTTTCCATAAACCCCGTCCTTTTTCAGTATCCGACTGAACATTATAATAACAATAGTAATAATTTTATGTAATTATTTTTTTATGTTATATAATTAGGCATGAGTTGTTCTCTGGAGGGATTGGTGATTCTTTGTTTATTTTCACCAACAAATAAACTTACGGGAGCTTTCTCTTGCCGTGGTGAGCATACCTCCTACGAGGCAGCCTAAAGCGGCAATAAGGCGCCCACCTTGGCGTTAGGTGAACGACGCAGGAACACCGCTGCTATGGAGAATGACTCTTAAAAACAAGAGAGGAGGGATTCAATTTGGCGGTCAGAATAATAGTTGCTGATGACAGCACAACGGTTCAAAAGGTCCTTAGACTCATCCTTACTCCTCAGGGCTACGAGGTTCAGTGTTTTGACTCTGGAACAGAAGCCTACGACGCTATCCAAAAGAACAGACCTTCAGTAATATTTGCCGACGCTGTAATGCCCGCAATGAACGGTATAGAGCTTGGGATAAAACTCCAACAGGGCCCTAAGGAATTGCAGGGTATTCCCATGGTCCTTATGCATAGTGCTTTTGATGAGATAAGTTCGGATGATGTAAAGGCCAGCGGAGCCAAGGCAAAACTTGTTAAACCTTTCGACGATCAACAGGTGGTGGACCTTGTGGAAAAGTTATCCATTAAAGGAGCTGATGAAGATACAAAGGGAACAGCCTCTTCTACTACCTGGAATATGGATAGTTTTGCAGAGCCTGAGATGCCGGACCTTGATGATCCATTGAAGACTGTCAAGTCAGTGAACAAAAGCTTTGATATAGATCTTACTCTTGCGGAACAAAAAACATCCGATGAAGAGGATTTTATAAAGGTGTCAGATAGTGAAAAAATAGAAGAACTTGGTGTTCCTGAACCTCATGAGAGGGTCGAATTAAGAGAAACACCGCCACCGTTCAATATGCCGGAACCACAGGTCCAAAAACCTCTTTCTGAGGAGACCTTATCAGAGCATGAGGCAAAAAAATTATTTGATGAATTCAACCTTGCAGAGAATCCCGACGGTTCCATCGCTTTCAAGGGAGATAATAAGGTTAGCTCAGATGCCAACATAGAAGTAGAGAACGACATGGGGCTTTGGGATCAACGATTCTTTGGTAGTGCAGAGGACGTGAACATTCCTGATGTTTCTTCTCTCTCAGGTGACTCTGAAGGTTTGGGATCCTCTAACATGACCTTTGAAAAGGCCTATTCCGAGGAAGCTCCCGTTGACAAGCAGGAGCTGCAGAAGATAACCAGGGAAACTGTCGAAAGGATGTTACAAAAGATACTCCCCGATATAGCAGAGAAGGTTGTCAGGGAAGAGATCTCAAAGATAATCGGGAACTAAGATGTCCCCAAATATCAGTATCGAACTTGAAAGGATAATATCTCAGGCTCTGGAAGAGGATTGCCCAGAGGGTGATGTGACTTCTGAAGCGATCATAAAGTCGAACTCGGTGAGCACAGGAAAAGCCATTGCAAAAGGTGACTATGTGGTCTCAGGAATGGATGTAGCAAGGGCTGTTTATTACTACGTCGATGAAAATATAAAGTTCAAAGGTTTGGTTAAGGACGGTGACATAGTAAAAAAAGGCACAGCCCTTTTTGTGGTGAAGGGTGCTACGCGCTCAATACTTCTGGCAGAACGCACGGCCCTTAATCTCGTTGGACACATGACAGGCATAGCGACCAGGACCAACGTTTTTGTAAAACTGGTGCGTGGTACAAAAGCTGTGATACTAGATACTAGGAAAACACTTCCGGGCTTAAGGGCAATAGAAAAGCTCGCCGTATTGCATGGAGGAGGAAAGAATCACAGGTTCTCTCTTTCTGATGCGGTACTATTAAAGGAGAATCATATTGCTGCTGCAGGCGGAATACAAAAAGCGCTGTTATCCTTTAAACGAATAAAAGGCAGGATAAAGTTGGAGATAGAGGTAAGGAACATCGCTGAATTAAAAGAAGCGATCTCCTCAACTCTACTTCCCGACGTTGTTATGTTGGACAATATGAACCCTACAGAAGTGAAAAAGGCCGTGCAAATAACAAAAAGGAAGGTCAAACTTGAAGCTTCTGGCGGGATATCAGAAAAGAACATAAGGTCATATGCAAGGACGGGTGTTGATTATATCTCATTAGGGACGATTACCCACAGCGTTAATAATGCTGATATAAGTTTTTTGTTAGATACTGTAAAAGGGGGATGAAGATACTTTGCGAATAGGAACAGAAGTCACTTTTCTTGAGACAGTGGATTCGACCAACGGATTTATAAGAAAGAATATAGGTTCATTAAAGAACGGCGCTGTGGTCTGGGCACAAACCCAGACGGAAGGGAGAGGACGTCGTAGCAGGAGCTGGATATCTGATGACAACGGTAATGTGTATTTTTCTTTTTTGATGAAGGATAGAAAATGGATCAAGCAACTTACAGAACTCCCGATCATTGTTTCTGTAGTACTGCTAAAGACCATCTCTTCCTTTTTTGATGTGAACAAGGCCAAGGACCTTAAACTAAAATGGCCTAATGACCTTTTGTATAACGGGGCAAAGTTATCCGGTATACTGATAGAGATAGATGGCAACAATATTATCTGCGGAATAGGCTTGAATATTCAAGAAGCTCCAAAAATAGAGGGTAAAAAGACCGCTTGCATTAAGGATATGACTGGACCACAAAAAATAATTAAACAAGCTGATTTTATTAGTGTTTTTTGTAAGGAATTTAATAAAGCCGTGGACCAGTATTTAAAGGTCGGTTTTACCGATTTTAAGAGTGAATGGGAGCAAAATTGCGCTCATATCAATAAAAAAGTTGCATTAAGTGAGGGTGTTGAGGATAATACGCCCAAAATGGGGGTCCTATTCTTAGGGCTGAATTCGGATGGCGGAGCGCGTGTTGTCATTGATGGTGAAAACGAAGAACGAGTTGTTTACAGTGGAGAATTAAATGTTTGATGAGAGTAACGAAAACCTCCTGACTACCGAAGATGGAAAGCTTATAGTAACGCAGGCTTACTGTCATAACGGGCATAATCTTATCGATAACAAGACCAAGATCTCAGGATATCCGGCTATACAGTTACTGGTCTCTGATGGCAAGAACGAAGAGCTCATACACATAAGTGCAGTGCAGGGCGAGAACGTCAAAAAATTTGAAAAAGGGTTCCCCAAGAACACACTGCTCACGGTTTCATGCCCAACATGCAAAGAGGAATTGGATAACATATCTCCATGTGACTGCGTAAAGGGTAGCAAGTTCGTAGCAATATACCTCAACAAGAAGAGAAGTTTCAGCGGTTGTGTTGGTATCTGCAACAGTTGGGAGTGTTATCGCTCATTCATGAATACTGCCTGGAGAATCATTTCCCGTCTTGCTGATAAGTCCGGCGAATAAGATTTACTGATAGATGTCGTAGTCGAACCAATACTCTTCTGATTCAGTTTTACTCAGATCTCCATTACTGACGTCTTCTGCAAGTTCTTTTTCGAACTCTTTGGCATCGATGCTTGCATCAACAAGGTTTTCTATATTTGTATCGGGCCCAAAAGTAAGGCTGGAATCGCTAAGGTTAACAAAACCAACAGAGAGCGTTAATAGATTGTATGTTACTTTATCGCTACTTATTGCATATTTTTTATTCTTGTTTTTTGCATATGCGTATAGCGTTGCACTCGGATTCGTGTCTAACTTAACATTTCCATCCAACTTTACGGTATGGAGCTTTATCAAGATCTTTGCAAGTGTACTTTTGGCCTCGTTGATAAAAGCCAATTGGTTATTATCGTTAAGAGTCTCGTTGGCGATCTTCTTTGTGGGGACTTTGATCCTTTTTATAAAAGACGAAGGTTCTATATATAAGTTACTGACATCGTCATCTTCTTTTGTCAGCTTTAAGGATGCCAAGAATTTTATTCCAGATAGTGTCGCC
>CAYVOB010000052.1:0-10153 GCA_964452945.1 uncultured Bdellovibrionales bacterium | reverse complement strand
TAGTTCCTGTACTATAAAGAATAATGTTGTTCAACATGAGCAAGATCGAATGAGCAAGCAAAAGGTAGTACCCCCATGGTTTCACGGACCATATACCAAAACCTACTATTGGTGTCAGGGCCATCATCAGCAGTACATGCCAGTTGATGTAAGAAAAAGCGGCTCCAATGTTCGTGACACCTAACCCGTTCACCCACATCAATTCCAGAAAAATAAACAGCGGTGCGGCAAAATAGAGATATGACAGCAACGTAATAATAAAAGGTCTTTTCTTCATTTTTCTCCTCCTCCCCTGCGCTTGTTTTTTATATTTATGGGTTGTACCGTCCTTGCTGATTGTATATTTACCTTTGAAAAATCCTTCATTGGAAGTTTTATCTGAAAATGCTCCAGTTCACCTCTCTGTTTTAGATTATGATAGATGTTATGCCACACACAATCCTTATCTCTGTAAGTTTCACACTTCCCATCTATAGAACCGCTGCACGGTCCATTCATTAAGGACTTTGCGCAAAGTGTTTGCGGACAAAGCCCACCGGTCACACCAAGCACACAATCCCCACACATCGAACAATGTTGTAGAAATTGTCCCGCCCTAAGAGTTGATCCCAAAAAGATAGTGTTCACTCCAGGTATGGTTATCTTACCCGGCATCAATTGCGAAAGCGTTTGAGTCCCAGCTCCACAAGCAAATGATATGACAAGATCTGCTTCATCTATGAGTTTTTCTACTGCTTTTAGTTCCTGTTTTGTTCTCAGCATCATACAAGTCTGCTGTGGAACGAACCAGCCGACAACACAAACCCCTGCAGCCTCTAATTTTTCTGCATATAAAGGGAGGTCCTCAAGTCCTCCGCTCCTGCAAGCGGCAGAGCAGTCACCACAGCCTATAAGAAACACCTTCTTATTGTGTTTTAATAGCTCCAAGACCTCTTCCACTGGTTTTTGTTCAGATATTATCATTGCTTATAGATAATAACATCAAGCCGAAAGAATATCCAACATCATTATTTTTTACGCTGGTTCTTTTCCTGCTCGACCTTGAACTGTATATTCTCCAAAAAGGTGTGTATCCTCTCTACAACCTGCGTCTGGATAACCGCATTAGGAAGGAACTTGTATATCAACCAGTGTACCTGCGACAAACCTGTGAAGTATAAGAGACAATATGGCTGGTCCTCTGTCGGCACTATAAAATAAAAGACCCCGTGTACGTCCTTAGCAAGCTTTGAGGGTTCTCTCATCCTTAACTCAAAATTAGGATTTTTTACGTCGTCAAGATGATCTAGGACAAGAAGGTCTAACTTATAATTACCGGTAAAAATAGAGTTCATCCTCACCCTTGTGTCGTACCATTTCTTACCGGGCAGATAATTCAGCGAGACTACATCAACAAAATATTTGCCTTTTTCACCGTTCCTTCTAACGTTGATATCCTTTAGCACCCATTTATCATAGTTGGCAAAATCCTTCACTGTACCTAACGCTTCTTTGTACCTCATCGGTATGACAGCAAAGGTCTCAAGGTTGTATGCCTGATTCCTTTTGTACAACAGGGAGTATGGAGTGGTCTTAAAACGCATTGGATCTTTCATGATCCCAAGTGAGGCCAGTTTTGCCACGACCTTTTTGTTATAATCGCTTGCATTATCAAAATACGGCTTAAAATCCTTGCCTATAACTAAGACGAAGTCCTTTCGGCCTTTTTTCTCAAAAGACACCCCTCCATTTTCTACGTAATTTACTGTTATCTTTGAAAGATCTATGTCCTCAACCGGTACTGAATAAAAAGGGGTTTCCTTGAATGGCTGAGAGGCATGGCCTAAAGGGCCAAAGAGCAAGTAACAGGTCAAGAGTATCAGCATGGTATTTTATATATTACAATAAATCACTTTCTGCGATATAAAAAACACCAAGGAGTTCAAATGGCTTATGCTAAAGCAAGGTTCTATGCTGTACTTACAGGTACATTACTTTTTATATGCACACTCTCCATACTGGTCATTAGTTTTATTAATGCCGTAGCGTTCACCAAGTACCCTTTTGCCGGCTTTTTCTTCCAACCCAATCTTTACGTTTCTTTTACAGAAAGAGAAAGCTGGGAAGGAATGAAGAACGGGATAAAACCATTGGACAGGCTCATAGCAATAAATGGCGAAAAGATGTTCGATGGCACACAGGCATTAAAGACCATTCAACATTCAAAAATGGACACAGAGGTGCTCTTTAACTTTCAGACGAACAAAGGTGAAACAAGGGAAGTAAAAACGAAGCTCTCTAGATTTACCCTCAACGATCTTTCTGTTACCTTTCTGCTTCCATTCCTCATCGGACTTTTCTTTGTTGTGATGGGCTTTACAGTCTTTTTAAGGAACCCTCTTAAAAAGCTTGCTTACATAAACCTTCTCTCATCGCTTTTAGTAACGCTTTTCTATTCCACTACACTCGATGCAAATACCACATATTGGTTCTACAGGCTCTTTGCACTATACCCCTTGGTAGGAGCTACTGCTGTACACTTGATCCTTGCCATAACCGCATCGGCTTTTCTAAAAAAGCATCCTGTTGCAGAATCGCTGCCTTACGTAGTGGCAGGCCTGATAGTCGCATTACAACAGTACTACTTGTATACAGAAGCGTCGGCCACTTTCATCTACATGGTATCCCCTCTTTTCCTGATGGGATGTGTACTGATGAGTATCATATACCTCGTGATCTATTACGTTACTACAAGGGATATAGTTTCTAGACGTAAAACAAGGTTCTTTATCATCGCTTTTGTTTTTGGGACCATAATACCGGTACTTTGGTCCATAACATTCGCTTTTGGTAAACCGTTAATAAGTCTGGATTGGGCTATCGCACTTTCAATATTTTATCCCATACTTACGGGCTGGGCCATCACAAGGGACGACCTGTTTAACATCGAAGGTATTGTAAGGACCTCGCTGGCATACATTATGTTCACCGCTGTCGTTATAGGTGCATATTTTGTGGTAGTGGCGATCACCTCATTGGCACTACAGCGATATATACCGAGCTCACCCATCGTTAACACCGCACTCACCATACTCATAATAATCGTCTCCACCCCGGTAAGAAAAAGGATACAGACTTTTGTAGACAGGAACTTTTATCCAGAGCGTCATGATACGCTCGAAAAGATAAATGAACTCACAAAAGCACTCGTCTATGTCCGTGACAAGGCAACTCTTGGTACCGTACTGGGTAATAAAATAATGGATTCAATGGCGGTAGAGAACGCTGGTCTAATATACAGTTCCAAAGACCTTAAATCATGCAGCTACTCGTCCCAGGGCCGCCTTATCAATATAGATATAAGTCTTCATGCCCTACAAAGGATATTCCCCGTACCGGGCAGGATAGAGTACGCAAATGATGTCTTCGAGGCCAATCCTCCTCGAGCTATGAGAAAAAAGATCACTGAGCTTAAAGGTATCTCTCCACAATACTTCATGTCCATAGGTGGAGAAAAAACAAGGGCTATCCTTGTTATAGGCTCAAAAGTTAACAAAAATATCAACTTCATAAAGGATGATTACCATTTTTTAATATCTCTGTATCCTCAGATAAGCACCGCTTTTATTAATGCCGAGCTCCATGAGCAAAAGGCAGAACACGAAAAACTTGCAGCTATTGGAGAAGTTGCCTCCGTACTTATTCATGAGATAAAGAACCCTCTTGGTATCATCAAGATAAGCAGCAGCGCGATAAAAAAGAAAGTGGAGAACGATCCCAAAGCCCTTGAGGTAGTAGGTTTTATAGAAGAAGAAGTAAGAAGGATGAATGACACTGTAACGAATTTCCTTAATTTTGCAAAACCAAAACAACCGTTAAAAAGAAAGTACAGTCTAGAGGAATTAAAGGCTTATTTGGAGAACTTAAGGCCTGAAATGGAAAGGAACGGGCACAAGTTAGTTTTGAACTGCAATATTGATCCAATTTTATTCACGATCGATCCTGATCATCTAAAACAGATACTACTAAATCTCCTGATCAACGCAAAAGAGGCTTCACACCCTGGAACGGACATAGAGGTTGGGATACACCATGACCAGAATATACTCGAGATATATGTATCCGACCACGGACCAGGAGTACAAGAAAAAGCGGAGCAAAAACTGTTCGAGCCTTTTTTTACCACCAAGGAACATGGCACAGGCTTGGGCCTTAGCGTGACAAAACAGTTGGCGAGGTCTAACGGTGGAGACATAAGGTGGGAGAACAAGGATACCGGAGGGGCGATATTTTACGTACAATTAAAACTAACGGAGAACGTAGCTAATGACCTACAGAATTCTAATAGTTGATGATGAAAAGAACATGTGCCGATCCCTTGAGATACTTTTAGAGGGTGAGACCAATTGTAAGGTCTCTTCCGTGAACAGCGCAGAAGCTGCAATAAAGATTTTGGACAAGACAGACTACGAGCTTGTGGTAACTGACCTTACTATGCCGGGAATGAGCGGGATGGAACTGTTACGCTACGTAAAGGACAACTATCCACAGACCCAGGTTATAATGATGACGGCCTATTCCACAGTTCAATCCGCCATAGAAGCAATAAAGATCGGTGCATATGATTATCTTTTAAAGCCCTTCAGTGATGACGAGTTCCTTCTCTCAGTAAAAAAAGCACTTGAGATATCTGAATTAAAGAATGAGAACGTGGCCTTGAACGAACTCCTCGCTGACAAAGATAAAAGCAAGATCATTTTTGTAGCAGACAGCGCCTCCATGAGGGAAGTCCTTTTCAAAATAGAAAAGGTAGCACCGACCAGCTCAAACGTACTTATAACCGGTGAAAGCGGAACTGGGAAGGAAGTTATAGCAAGGCTTATCCACCAAAAGAGCCCACATGCAAAGAACAGGTTCATTGCCATAAACTGTGCCTCTATTCCAGAAAACCTACTAGAAAGTGAACTTTTTGGTTATGAAAAAGGAGCTTTTAGCGGTGCTGTAAAAAAGAAGCAGGGCAAGTTTGAACTTGCTCCTAGCGGGACCATATTTCTTGATGAGATAGGAGAAATGCCTTTGTCCCTGCAGGCAAAATTACTCCGTGTGCTTGAAGAAAAATCCTTTGAAAGGTTGGGGGGAATAGACAATATCAGTTTCTCGTCCCGTATAATGGCCGCAACTAACAAAGACTTGCAGGCGCTGGTCAAGGAGGGACGTTTTAGAGAAGATCTATTCTACCGACTTAATGTATTCAGGATCGATCTTGCACCACTGAGAGAGAGAAAAGATGACATCCCAGGGCTAATAAAGCTGTTCCTTAAGAGTAAACATTTGAGCGAAGATGCCTATTCAACATTATTAGAGTATGATTACCCTGGAAATATAAGGGAACTGTCCAACATCATCGAAAGTGCCTCAATAGTAGCCAGAGGAGCCACTATAAAAGCCAATGACCTGCCTTTACTGAAGAGGGAACTTGTAGTCGGCGACTCAAGCAGTCTTAAGATCGAAGTAAATAATGGCTTTGCAAAAATAGATGAAATAAGAATAAAACTTGAAAAGGAAATAATCGCGGAAGCAATAAAGATGTACGGTAACATGCCTAACGAGGATATAGCAAAAAAGCTTGGTACTACAAGAAGGGTCTTTGAAGCCAGAATGAAGGACTACGGTATCAACAAACATTGATGATCTTTTAATCGTTAAAGGTCAGTATCCTTTCCCAGGCAGGAACATAGCGGGCATCCAAAGAAAGTACCTTTTTCCACAGCAGGATGGCGGCATTCTTCTCTCCTGACCTTAAATAGATATCTCCCAGTAAAGTGATAGCGTACAGCGAAGTATTTTCCTCTGCAGACTGAGCTTTTGTAAAATGGTTCCTGGCCTGCCCTATATCATTGTTCTTTAATGCTATCTGACCGGCATAAAGATGAGCAAGGTTATTGGAATAATCCAATTCCAAGGATCTATCTATTTTTTTCTTGGCATCCTCATATTTTTGTTGATGGAAATATATGATACCGGAGCTCATCAGCTTTTCTGAGGTGTCCAATTGTATGGTTGAGGATAATATCTTTAACCCTTCGTCCGGTGTACCCTTGATAAGGTTCAATAACGCCAATACACAGAATCCTTCTCCCTTCTGTTTTTCATCGAGTGCTTTAAGTAGCTCCTCTGTATACGTTAATTCTTCTAGTATTGGATTTTCCTTTGGTAACTGGAACAGCGGGGTAAATTCCCTTCTAAAATAATAAGGGTCTATAGTAAGGACATCTTTGATCATGGCATAAGCCTTTGGAAGATTTGATGAGCGCATCGCAGCATAAGCACCAAAAGTATAGAATTCCCTAGTATTGGGGTTCTGCTCCTGGCCCTCACTAAAGATGTTTGCCGCCTCACGATATCTGTTGAGCCTTAACATAGAAAGCCCTTCATAGTAAGCAGCGTCGGAAAAAGATGCCGAAAGCTTTTTTGCGTTCCTGAAATATTCCAGGGCACCAGAATAGTTCTGCTGCAAGAACATCACTCTGCCTATGTTGTAGTAAAGATATGCATTTGTGGGTTTTATAGCCAATGCCTGGTTGAAGTATCCAATGGCAGCCTGATAGTTCTTTTTACCGAACTCCAAAAGACCAAGGAATGTTTTTATGTCGCTTTGTTCTTCCTGGTCCGAGATCTTTCCAACGTTAGCTTCCGCGTAAAGCTCTTGCAGTGCTTTTGACGCTTCCTCTGTGTTTGAAAGCACCATTAGATCTATCGCAGCCTTTCTTATCCTTACACCTGAATTGTTAGGGGCTGCAGCAAGGGCTTTTCGATAATGTTCCATTGCTTCCTTAAAAAGGCCCGCCTCCTCGTACTCCCTGCCCTTTATGTAGTATCTATTGAAATAGTCCGACGTAGCCGTACCATATCTTTTATCCACGAATCTTGGGCTATCTTTTTTATTGCCAGTGTAAACCACGATACCTACCACTATAGCAATAAGTACTACCACAGCTGTGACTACAGTTGGTCTTTTCCATATACCCCTGACTTCCTTTATCTCCGGAATTGAAGGGATCGATACAGGGAGCTTATGCTCTTTCTTGAAACGTGGAGGTTTAGTTTCCTTTTTGCCTTCAACTTTTGCCTTAGCCTGATCAAGATCAAAATCAACGGTGGATTCACTAAGCTTGTAGTCTGTCTTAAGTGCAAGATCCTTGAATGAAGAAATGTTCTTTATCAGGTTCCAGTCATTGCCGTCCCTGGAAACCTCATCAAGGAACACTACTTTTTTGTTGCTTATAAGGGAGCGGACCTTTTCGTGATCAAAAGGACCCATTATAAGACCATCGGTAGTCCTTATGAGCCACTTGTCCGTTTCCAGCTTACCTGTTTCCTGCTCCTCGTAAGACAAGAGACAGTCGTTACAAAGCTGCAGCTTCCCGTAAGAGACAAGTTTTTTTACATTCCTTTTACACAGACCACATTTAGGCATAACTATAAACCTTTCGGTAAAGTGATACTACCACTTTAAGTATAACAGTAACATGACAATAAAAGAACAGTTTACTGTCTGCAGTATGTCAAATTAGGAACACCACGATCTTTATATCTTCAGTTAGTTAAAAAACTCTTACACAACGGGTCGCACGATGGGTCTCAAATTTAGAGCCCGGATAACTGCCGTAACCGAGATTATTGAACTCACGAACCAGTGCATAATCATTACCAAACCCATCATCAGTTTCTGAAGAGCTCCAATATCCTATATCGCTAAAATCGCCAAGACCCATTAAGTGCAACTGTTCAAACATAAGCGTTAGTTCATCCCGTGATGGTAAGAACCAGTCTGTTTGACCGTTGACTTCCAGGGAGCCACAATAAGAAGCTGCATAAGACGCCACCCCAAATACCAGGATTATATCAGCGGTATTCGTCGAACCTGAACCAACAGTATTTGCAAGAGATCCTATAGCTCCGTAATCAAAAGTCTCCCATGGAAGGCTGAGACCCTCGCTGCTTGCAGGAGCTGCTTCCATATATCTCCATCCTTCTGAATATGCTCCCTTATCGTAGAAGATGGAACCTCCCGCCTGACCTGCCCCTCCTACGTGGTAAGGAGTTATAGTTACCTTGTAGTTCTTTACTGTGATGTTATCCAAACCAGTGACCGAATAAGTTACAGGATTTGTGAAATCTTGTGCAACTCCAGTACTTGGGCTTACTTTTGAACCTGTAAATACAATAGTAGGTGCCAATGATGTCAGGTCCGTTCCATCCGGAACAGAAAGTTCTATCGTTGGATTAGGTGTAGCAGCTTCATTAATAATCCCATACTGCCCCTCTACAGCAAAACTTATCATTCTCGGTGCTCCAGCCCATACTTCAAACCTTGTCAAAGCTAGATTGAAGGCCGGGACCGATGTAAGTTTACTGGTATTAAAAGAAAGTTCTATTAGCCCTAGATCATTGTCTGAATTCATTACGAGATCAACTTGGCCACTAAAAGGAGTTCCTGCTTCTACAGGACCATCCAAAACAGTCCTGTCATCTGACCAATTAACCAGATTAGCAGTCCAACCCGATGTCCATAGTGTTGCATTCAGTCCTCCTCCACTAGGGCCTACACCATTATCAATTGGGAAACTTAATTCACTGGAACCAGCCATACGGACAGTTACCACATCGCCAGCATGGAGTCCTAGAGGAGTAAAATCAAATCCTTTGTTCCAGCCCCAAGGGTCATTCTTCCCAAGCGCTATATTAAGTTCCTCACCGCTCAACTCAAAGATCTTTACTTGACCTGAATATGGTGCTGGAGCTGAATCGGCCCAAACCCTAAGTTTGGTTAGAGTGAGATTAAACGTCGGTTCTGTTGATATTTTACTGGTGCCAAAACGGAGCTCGACCGTACTTAATGTATTATCTGAGTTGACCGTCAGGTCAACTTGCCCCTCGAATGGGGTGTTCGCAAGCACAGGACCATCGACCAGGCTGGTATCATCCGCCCAACTCAGGTGGTTATTATATTATTAACATTATATCAGGTAATGACACTATTGTCAACAAATTATACATAAGAATGAACCCGTAGCAATCAATACTCAAAAGGCATCAATAACAACAAGTTAGACTACATAAAACATCTTTCTTTCCAGCTCAACTGCCAAAACAGCAGTATCTCCACTCAGGCGGGAACGTTTACCGTCCGTAAAGGTATCGAGTTCGTAAGCGATATTATTTATAACGTCTGCTATAGGAAGGTGTTCTGCGTTGGTAAGAGATTTTTCCAAACCATCGAGACCAAAGCTCTGGTTATCCTTACTCTGAGCATTTATGAGCCCGTTGTTGGGAATGATTATCCTGTCCCCTGGCATAAGCTTTAGTTTTTTATCCTGTATCTCCGTAAGGTTCAATAGGTTTGAAGAGGCTGAACCATCAAGGTGCAAACGTTCCCCTCCCCTTATCACCACGAATCCCGGCATTCCTATGGAGCAGTAATTAAGGCTCATGTCCCTTCTATCTATGTTCATATAAAGGATCGCTGCTGTTTTTCCCTTGAAGTTGTAAGGATTCTTTCCGCCGGCCACATGCTGTTTTATATCTGTCGCTACAGTCTCTGTAAATTGTCTTGGTGATTTAACGTATGGTGTGTCCAGTAGGCTCATGATTATGCTCATAAGCACTGCAGAAAGACCATAACCGTTAGAATCGCAGAGCACTATTCCTGCCCCGGCTTCCGGCAGCTCAAAAAAATCAAAATAGCTGCTATGATCTGTCGTCGCTATAAGATAACGTGAGGAAAACCTTATATCGGGCACATTGGGCAATTTTTTTGTAGCGAGCTTTCTGTTAAGCGACATGGCAGCCCTGATACCTACCTCTGTGTCTTCTATCAAGCGTCCAACATAAGAATTGAGCCTGCCTAGTATGGTATATAGGCTATCCAGTTCAGCCTCTTTATCTTTTAATTTTTTCGAAAGTTCTTCAACTACCTTCTCTTGATGGTTCATATCCTCTCCAGTATAGAAATGAACATACCGTCTATTCCGGCTGCTGGCATCGTGATCAACGGGTCAGATACCTTTTTGTAGCGCTGGCCCTTTTTAAGTGCGGCATTTATTACACCAATTGTTTCTGACTCTGTAAAGGTACAAACTGAATATAAGAGCCTGCCTCCCTTTTTTGTGTA
>CAYVOB010000051.1:0-10160 GCA_964452945.1 uncultured Bdellovibrionales bacterium | reverse complement strand
AGTTGGCTAATATGTATAAACGGTGTATGTATATAGACTCTGAACTGAAGAGTGCTAAGAGGGAAGATGTAGATATTTTGATCTCAGGTACTCTAAAACTTATAGAACGATTATAAAAGGATACTAAGGACTATGTGTGGTTTTGTTGGCTTCATCGGTAAAAGCGAAATAAGCAATTCAGTAAAACAGGCTCTTCAGGCTATACAACACAGAGGACAAGACTCTGCTGGTATAGGGGTAGTGACCGAGAAAGGTTTCTCTCATCATAAAGCGCTCGGCTACGCAACTGTTGCTCTAGAAGAGTTCAATTATAATGGCCCGGGTATCGCCATAGGTCATGTAAGGTATCCTACTATTGGTGGTGGAAGAAGGGAGGATGCCCAACCCTTCTTTAGCAGACAACCTGGGGTCATAATGGCCCATAATGGCAACGTAATCAACTTTACGGAACTAAAGAACAATCTTAAAAAACATTCCATAAATCTTTCTTCTAACTGTGATGTGGAGCCCTTACTCTATACCTTCTGTGAACATATGATGAACATAAGAAAGGATGCCCACACTATACAAGATGCAGTGGAGGCACTTAAAAGGACCTACAAGGATGTAAAAGGTGCTTTTTCAATAGTCGTAGCCATGACCCTTGACGGTAAGCCTACTCTTTTTTGTGCAAAGGACGCCTATGGCATAAGGCCAGCAGTATGGGGAAGATCGAATGATGGGGCTTACATGTGCGCCAGCGAGAGCGTATGTATAGATGCTATAGATGCAGAGCTCGTAGGTGATATAAAACCTGGAGAGGTTATTTTTTTCAGGGAAGGTGAAGAGCCTCAAAGCTATATGGTGGAGAAAAAGGGGTTCGCCCCCTGTGTTTTTGAGAATATCTACTTTGCACGACCAGATTCAATATCGAATGGCAGGTCTGTATATGATACAAGGATCGAGCTAGGTAAAGCATTGGGTAAAGAGATTCTGACCAAAAATATTGATATCGATGTTGTAACCCCTGTTCCTGACACTTCCATTCCTGCTGCGCTGGCAATAGCCGAAACAATAAAAAAACCATTCCGTGAAGGTTTGACAAAGAATAGATACAGCGCAAGGACCTTTATCATGCCTGACCAGACAACAAGGGAACAGGCTCTAAGGTTAAAACTAAATCCAATACGCTCACAACTTGAGGGTAAAAAAGTTCTCCTGGTGGATGACAGCATAGTAAGAGGGACCACACTTAGAAGGATAGTTAAACTCCTTAGGGAGAAGGGCAAGGTAAAAGAAATACACCTTGCGATCCATTGTCCCCCGGTACTTAATCCATGCTTCTACGGCATAGATATTTCTGTACAGGAGGACCTTGTTGCGTACAGAAAGAGACTGAAATTGGGTTTTGACAACAGCTCAACACTGACCCTTGAACAGCAAAGGGCGCTAGAAGAAAAAGTGGCTGAACACCTTGGTGCAAATTCGCTCACATACCTTTCAATAGAGGGGTTGAACAAGATCTTCAAAGACGAAAGGTGTGCAGCATGTTTTGATGGCAAATATCCACTGGAGATAAGTGATAACTACGCTAATGATATAAGGAAAGACCGTCTTAAAAGGAGTTGTAGTCCTGTTTGCAACCCTATAACTAAATAACCGGAGGAACTTATGGACAGAGAGCGTCTTATTGGAACATTTAGAGAGCTGGTTAAAATACCTAGCGAATCACCAAATGATCAGGATTTTATCACCTACATGGAAAAATTCTTCAAGATGGAAGGCGGAAAAGCAAAAAAAGATGCTTACGGCAACCTGGTAGTAAAGTTCCCTGCTAAAAATTCAAAGAGTACAACTACCGTAGGTTTTGCTTGTCATGCAGATACTGTTAAGCCCGGTGTTGGTATAAAACCTATAGTTGATGGCGATGTGGTGAGATCGGATGGAACTACCATACTTGCTGCTGACGACAAAGCGGGCATTGCTGAGATAATAGAAATGATACGCTGTGCAGAAAAACGTCCTCCACTTGAGGTCATACTCTGCCGCTGTGAAGAGATCGGTTCTTTAGGTTCTGTTAACCTTGATTATTCAATGATCGATTCAAAATTCGCATATGTACTGGATATGGAACATATTGATGAGATCGTCATAGGTGGACCTACATATATGATGTTGGATGTTCATTATACTGGGAAACCTGCACATGCCGGTATGGCTCCAGAAAAAGGTATATCCTCAATACTAGCCGCTTCACTAGCCATCTCTAGATTGAAATTGGGTAAACTTGAAGGAGATATGACAGCTAACGTTGGTACTATACAGGGTGGAGAAGTAAGGAATGGCGTTCCAGAACACACACGTATACTTGCAGAGTGTCGTGCTCTTGAGCATGAAAAAGCATTAAAGCTTGCGGCTGAAATGGAAGCAATATTCAGACAATCAGCAAAGGAAGTTGGAGCAGAGGTAGAAATAAAGAACGTTGCTGCTTTGAAGGCATATTACTTATCACCAGATCTAGATGTTGTTAAGATAGCATATAATGCCTTGGTCAAGAATGATGTAAAACCAAAGACCTTGGTCATAAAAGGCGGAACAGATGCTACACACTTTAATGCACATGGCATACCTACTGCGGTCCTTGGTGTAGGCTACAGGGATGAGCACTCCTGCAAGGAGAGCCTTAACATTAAGGAAGCAGAAACTGTTACCAAAGCCCTTATCGACATAGTTGAAGGGCTTGCTTAAGAAAGATGAACACACAGCGACTTATCAGCACTTTTTTAGAGCTGGTAAAAATACCAAGTGAGTCACCTGATGATAAGGAATTCATATCCTACGTTGAAAAATTCCTTAGATTAGAAGGTGCAAAGACAAAAAAGGATGCCTATGGCAACCTTGTAGTTAAGTTCCCCGCAAAGAACTCCAGCAGCAAAACCCCTGTAGCGTTTTGCTGCCACGCAGATACTGTAAAACCCGGCAGGGATATTAAACCAATTGTGGACAAGGAAAAGGGTGTCATAAGATCTGATGGTACCACGATATTGGGTGCTGATGACAAAGCCGGCATTGCTGAAGTTATAGAAATGATCAGGGCTGCAGAAAAACATCCTCCCCTTGAGATAATCATCACCAGGTGTGAAGAGATAGGTTCAATAGGAGCCAAGAACCTGGATTTTTCACTCATAGATTCAAAGAGTGTGTATGTGCTCGATATGGATGCACCTAACGAGGTGGTCATTGGTGAAGCTACCCATATACATATGGATGTTACATATACAGGTAGGGCGGCACACTCAGGCGTTGAACCAGAGAAAGGGATCTCGTCCGTACAGGCTGCGGTCCGCGCTGTTTACAACATGAAGCTAGGAAGGATAGATGAAAGCACAACTGCAAATGTTGGTGTTTTCCAGGGAGGAGAGGCCAGGAACAGTATCCCTGAAACCACAAAGCTAATGGCTGAATGTAGAAGCCTTGATCACAATAAGGCGATCAAACTCTCTGAAGAGATGAAAGCAATTTTCACTAAAGCATCAGATGAGACCGGAACCAAAATAAATATAGAAACGGATATGGTATCTAAGGGATATAAAATTGATGCTGGTTCTGAGATCGTTAAAAGATATATCAAGTCAATGAACCAGAATAACATAGATCCTGATATCAAGGTCATTGTTGCAGGGACAGATGCTTCCTTGTTCAATGAGCAAGGGATCACAGCAGTTGTGGTAGGCATAGGTTGTAGAGAGATCCATTCAAAGGATGAATATGCTGTGATAAGTGAGATGGAAACAACAATTGGTGGAGGGACTTGCATAGATGGATAAGGCCAGACTGATAAATACTTTTTGTGAGCTCATCAAGATACCCAGTGAGTCACCTGACGACAAAGAGTTCCTTGCTTATTTAGAACGGCTCTTTAAAAAAGAGGGGGCAAGAACTGTTTTTGATGATTTCGGCAACCTTGTTGCCTATTTTGATGCTAAGGGTTCATCAAACACCGAGCCTGTGATGTTCTGCTGCCATGGAGATACTGTAAAACCAGGGAAAGGCATAGAACCAGTAGTCGAAGAAAAAATAATCCGTTCAAAAGGGGACACCATACTTGGTGGTGATGACAAAGCTGGTATAGCGGAGATAATAGAGATGCTGCGTTCTGCAAAAAAGCATCCTCCACTGGAGATACTCATAACAAGGTGCGAAGAACTAGCTCCTGCTGGTGCGGAATTCTTGGACTACTCCCTGCTAAAATCAAAGATGGGCTACGTTTTGGATATGGATACTCCATCTGACGTCATAGTAGGAGGACCAACTTGTATTTTCTTCAAGGTAAAGTTCAAAGGTAAACCCTCTCACTCCGGTGTTGCTCCGGAAAAGGGGATCTCTGCCATCCAGACTGCTGCAGAAGCCATAAACAATCTGAGACTTGGCAGGATAGATGATGAGACTACTACTAATGTCGGTGTCATAAAAGGTGGCCTTAGTATGAACATAATACCTGAAGATACCGAAATTGAAGCTGAATGCAGAAGCCTTAGCGATGCAAAAGCCAGAGCTGTACTTGAGGAAATGAAAGATGCTTTTAAAAAGGCTGCAAAAAAATTCGGCGCACAAGTGCACATAGAGGAGAATCTTGCTCTTGAGGCATATTCAATACCAAGGGATTCAAAGGTCGTACAGCTTGCCGTCAATGCTATGAGGAAGAACGGCATCAAAGAGGATGTGAAGTCGATCGCAGGCGGAAGTGATGCTACCCATATAAATCATAAAGGTATACAGACCGCCGTACTGGGAATAGGCGGAAGAATGATGCACTCAACTGAAGAATACGTTGTAATAGACGAGTTAATAGCAATAACTAATGTAATCACTACTATCGTGGAGGATCTAGCTTAAATGAACAGTCAAAGATTACTGGATACTTTTTGTGAGCTGGTAAAGATCCCAAGCGAGAGTCCAAATGATAAAGAATTTGTGGCTTATATGGAGCAATTGCTCATAAAAGAAGGTGCTAAGACCACCAAAGACGCTTTTGGGAATATGGTAGCAAAGTTCCCTGCACTCAACTCAGATAAGAAGGAATATGTCGCTTTTGCCTGCCATGCAGATACAGTAAAACCAGGTATAGGTATAAAACCAGTTATCAAAGACGGCGAGATCAAATCAAGCGGAGATACTATTTTAGGAGCTGACGACAAAGCAGGGATAGCAGAGTTCTTGGAGGCTTTCCGTTCAACTAAAAAAAGGCCACCTATGGAGTTCATCCTGACAAGATGTGAGGAACTAGCCACAGAAGGTTCCACTAAGATGGATTATTCCATAGTAAGTTCAAAAATGGCTTATGTGCTTGATGAGGATAACATAAAAGACGTCGTCATAGGGGCTCCAACAAAATTCGCGTTATATGTTGAATATTCTGGCGTATCTGCTCATGCAAGTGAACCGGAAAATGGAGTATCTGCCATCATTCCTGCAGCAAAAGCAATATCGAGGATGAAACTAGGACGCATAGATCATGAGACCACAGCTAACGTTGGGGTGATAGAAGGCGGGCAGGTGGTCAACGGAATACCAGGCAAAGCCAATATAATAGCTGAATGCAGGAGCTGCGATCATGATAAAGCGGTCAAACTTGCAAAAGACATGGAGCAAATATTTAGAACCGCCGGAGATGAATCAAAGGTAAGGACGGAGGTTAAGGCAGAATTAAAATACTATGCATTCCAAATACCCGCATCAGATCCTGTTGTTAAATATGCAATTGACGCATTGAGCAAGAATGGAATAGAACCCCAAATAAAAGTAATAACCGGCGGATTGGACGCCAATAATTTTAACAGACATGGTATCGTCACAGCGACTTTGGGAATAGGTGCAAAAGACGTACATACCAAGGAAGAATCTGCTACGATAAAAGACATGGACACCATCACAAAAGTTCTGGTGGACCTGATGGAAAGCCTGGCTTAAATAAAAAAACCAGCGAGATCCTAAGATCCCGCTGGTCATTTTCCTTTCGGAAAGTCACATTTACTTTTTCTTTTTTGTGGCTTTCTTTTTCGCTTTCTTTTTGGTTTTCTTCGCTGCTTTCTTCTTTACTACTTTCTTTTTTTTCTTTGCCATATCGTTTTTCCCCCTAAAAAAGTTTCTTACAATATTATTTTACACCATTCATACTAACAGTAAAAGATTTTTTTTAATTATTTTTATCTCTTTGACAATTTTTTAACACTTTTGCATCAACGAACTTAAATCCCGTACAATAAAAATCTAAAAGGTAGAGTTTTTTGTATGAAAATTTTTAATTGCATTTATACTTTTTTTGTTGGATATTTACGTCGTAAACCTAAAGGAGATAAAAATGAAAAAACATATAAGAAAATTTGCTGTAGTTCCCAAATTACCGGAAAAACTCGCTCCGTTAAGAGAGATCGCACAGAACCTTTGGTGGGCATGGGACCATGATGCTGCGGCTTTGATGATAAGAATAGACAGGGCTTTGTGGGATGCAGAGAACAACAATCCACTTTCTGTTCTATGCAAGGTGCCCCAAAAGAGGCTGGAAGACCTTAGCAATGATGAATCCTTTATGAGCCACATGGAAAGGGTGCATAAAAGGATGGAAGTATATCTTGCAGGAAAAACCTGGTTCTCTAACAAATACGCCTATCACTCAGATAAGATCTTTGCATATTTCTCTGCCGAGTTCGGGCTTTCGGAGACCATGCCGATCTATTCAGGCGGTCTTGGAATGCTAGCCGGGGACCACATGAAAAGCTCTAGTGACCTCGGTATTCCACTGTGCGGGGTAGGGTTATTGTACACAGAAGGATATTTTAGACAGTATTTGAACTCAGATGGATGGCAGCAGGAAACTTATCCCAAAAATGATTTCTTCACTATGCCCATGGAGCTGCTAAAAGACGAAAATGATCACGCTCACAAAATTTCCGTAGAAATGCCGGATGGGACTCTTTATGCGAGAATATGGAGGGTTCTAGTAGGTAGAACACAGATATACCTTCTTGATGCGAACATCCCTGACAACTCTGAACAATATAGGGACGTGACATCGAGACTATATGGTGGCGATACTGAAATGAGGATAAAACAGGAGATCCTGCTTGGTATCGGGGGCATAAGAGCTCTATACAAGATAGGAAAAGTCCCCGTAGTTACACATATGAACGAGGGTCATAGCGCTTTCCTTGCACTTGAAAGGACCAGAATACTCATGGAACAGAATATGTCCTTTGATGAGGCAAAGGAGCTCGTTATCTCTTCTAACGTTTTTACTACACATACACCAGTTCCGGCGGGTAATGATAGATTCTCATACGAGATGATAAGAAAATATTTTGGCTCTTATGTACCAAGACTAGGGATCAGCATGGAAGAGTTCCTTAAACTTGGAGAAGAGCCAGTAGACCTTAACGACAGTTCCAAGGGTAATAATTTCTGTATGACAGTCCTTGCTCTTCATCTTGCAGCATTCAATAACGGCGTTAGCAAACTTCACGGAGATGTTTCAAGGAACATGTGGAAATGGATGTGGCCTGAACTAGACACACAAGATGTTCCTATCACTTCTATAACGAACGGTGTCCATTCAAGAACATGGATATCCTTCGATATGGCGAGCCTATTAGATAGATATCTAGGACCTCGTTGGGTCGATAACCCATGGGATCATTCCATATGGGGTAGGGTAAAGGATATCCCTGCTACCGAATTATGGAACACCCATGAGAGAAGAAGAGAACGTTTGGTAGCGTTTGTAAGAGAAAGGCTCAAGACTCAACTACAAAGAAAAGGATACAAGGGTTCTGACCTTGAGGTCGCCAACGAAGTGCTCGACCCTGGTGCGTTGACCATAGGTTTTGCAAGAAGATTTGCTACATATAAAAGAGCGACCCTCATATTCTCAGATCTTGAGAGATTAACAAAGATCCTAACAAACAAAGAACGACCGGTTCAGATAATCTTTGCCGGAAAAGCCCATCCAAGGGACGAAGAGGGTAAAGAATTAATAAAAGAAATAGTAAGGATATCCCGTCGACCAGAGCTTAGAAGACACATCGTTTTCCTTGAAGACTACGATATGATAATGGCCAGATACCTTGTACAAGGTATAGATGTTTGGCTCAACAATCCAAGACGGCCGTTGGAGGCAAGTGGAACAAGCGGTATGAAGGTCTGCTTTAACGGCGGTTTGAACCTGAGCATTCTGGACGGCTGGTGGGACGAGGCATATAACGGAGAAAATGGCTGGGCTATAGGTGCCGGCGAGGAATATGCTGAGCTCGCAGATCCTGTATATCAAGACAGCGTTGAGAATAAGGCCCTGTATCAATTACTGGAAGATATAGTCGTTCCAATGTTCTATAAGCGTGCATTAGATGGTCACTCAAAGAACTGGGTAGAAATGATGAAGTCCAGCATGATGACCAACTGTTCCATATATAACACCAATAGAATGGTCCAGGAATACGTTTCCAAGTTCTACATTACTGGTGCTGAGGCATTCGAAAAACTCAGCCAGGATGACTTTAGCGGGGCAAAAGATCTTTGTGAATGGAAGAAAAAGATACAGGCTTCCTGGGATAAAATAAAAATACTGGACGTAAAAGAGCCGCTCAATAAAGAAATGATCCGGGATGATGAATTTGCCATAGAGGCACTCGTGGACCTTGGCAAGATCGCACCAGAGGATGTTGTGGTATCGGTTTATTATGGTCATTTGGACTTTTATGGAGAGAATATCGTTGAAGGCAGGGAGACCTTAATGAACCCGATGGAACAGGATGGCAGCATCTATAAATATACTTGTTTTGTTAAGTGCGACGTACCAGGGAAGTTCGGTTATGCTGTCAGAGTTATGGCGAGCAAGGAAAGTCTTGTTTCTCGTTTCCACTTTGGCAAGGTAAAATGGGAGTACAGCTATTGAAGAATTCCCGCAGTAAAGGGAAGGGAACACTGTGCAACCCAACTAGCAAAAAAAGGCTGAGTTGGCCGGAATACTTTTTTGGGTTTGCAAACCTTGCAAGTCAAAGGTCTGCGTGCATCAGAAGAAGTGTAGGCGCTGTAATAGTGAAGGACAAGATGGTGGTTTCCACCGGCTACAATGGTCCGCCTCATGGAGTTCCACATTGTACTGATGTAGGATGCATCAGACAACAAATGAAGGTTCCTTCCGGTGAACGTCACGAACTGTGTAGAGGCCTTCATGCAGAACAGAATGCAATAATACACGCCGCCAAGAATGGAGTCAGTATCAACGGTGCTGAACTATACTGTTCAACAAAACCTTGTTCTATTTGCACAAGAATGATCATCAATGCTGGAATAAAAAAGGTTTACTATCTGGAAGATTATAATGATGCTCTATCTGATCAGCTCGCCAACCAGAGCGGGTTGGAATTCATAAAGGTGAAATCATGTTCGAAGTAAAGAATCTTGGTTCTTGTAAGATCATCTCTCCACTTAAAAAGTATACAGATGTCTTTATCCCAGAGGGTGAAAGTATCCTGTATAATCCAAGCCTCAGTGCATTTAAAACAGCCAAGTCACATGGGATGGAAGATCCGATAAGTATAGAGCTGGCTGGCCCAAGGGAAAAGATCTTTTTTGAACCAAGCAAGACAAAGGCCGCAATAGTTACCTGTGGAGGGCTTTGCCCGGGTCTGAACAATGTGATAAGGGCGATAGTGTTCCAACTTTACTATAGATATGATGTTAAGGATGTACTCGGCATAAGATACGGTTATGCCGGTTTCATCAACAATGAATACCCACCAATAAAACTTACCATAGATATGGTCGATGATATCCACATGACAACAGGAACTATACTTGGGTCATCCAGGGGAACACAGGAAACCAATGCCATAGTTGATAGCATCATAAAGAATAAAATAAATATCCTTTTTTGTATCGGTGGTGATGGTACTTTGCGTGGAGCAAGGGATATTGCACTGAACGCTATGCTTAAAGGGTATCCTTTATCTGTTGTAGGCCTACCGAAACCGATCGATAATGATATCTCGTATATTTCCAGGAGCTTTGGTTTTGATACTGCAGTTCAGGCTGCAACAGCGGCTATAGAAGCAGCACACACAGAGGCTAAGGGGTATTATAATGGCGTCGGGCTAGTAAAGCTCATGGGGCGTTACTCAGGTTTT
>CAYVOB010000050.1:0-10246 GCA_964452945.1 uncultured Bdellovibrionales bacterium | reverse complement strand
CATTATATCAAAATTAATAATACTTATCAATTATTTAAAACATAAATTTATATATGGTGGCTGGAATATATGGTAGTCTATGAAAGGCCAATAAATACTGGTATAAGCGGTCATTTTACTTGCAAAAAAAGTGATATTACCATATATTGGGTACCTAGGATAGTTATTGCCTAAACTATGACAGTGGGGGAAGTTTAAACTCTATGAGAATAAAAAGGCTGGAACTACTTGGCTTCAAATCTTTCATGTCCAAGACCGTTATCAACATAGATAAGGGGCTTACCGGCGTTGTCGGCCCTAACGGTTGCGGAAAAAGTAATATCGTCGACGCTCTGCTTTGGGTAATGGGTGAGCAAAGCCCTAAAAGCCTTCGTGGCGGCAGTATGGAAGACGTTATATTCAACGGTAGCGATAAAAGGAAACCATCCTCTTTGTCGGAAGTAACGATTGTATTAGAGAACGACGGTGTCTTCCCTGCATCATATCTTAATTTCTCTGAGATAAGTGTAACAAGACGTTTGTATAGGAACGGTGAAAGCGAATATTTGATAAACAAAGTCCCAGTTAGGCTCAAAGATGTAAAAGAAGTCTTTATGGACAGTGGCGCAAGAACCTACGCAGTTATTGAACAGGGAGAGATAGAAAGGATAGTACTGGCAAAACCGGAAGATAGGCGAGAGATCATAGAGGAAGCAGCCGGTATAACTAAATACAGATCGAGAAAAGAAGAATCTCAAAGGAAGCTGGAAATAACGGAACAGAAACTTTTGAGGCTTAATGATATAATCAGCGAACTTTCAAAACAACTTTCGGACCTTGATCGGCAGGCAAAAAAGGCCCAGGGTTTTAAAAAATTAAGTACGGAGCTGAAGGAACTTGAACTAAAGGTCGGGGCCAATGATTACAATACACTGAATTCAAAGATGAATCGGCTTAACGACGAGCTTGGTGCCTATGCTGCTGAGAGGGAAGGCCTTATTGCTGAGATATCACAAAAGGAACTCGAACTTGAAACAGAAAAAGCAAAAAAGCTCGGTATAGAGGAAGAGCTTAATACGCTCCAGAACCAGACCGTTGATCTTAATACAGCGGTCAACACAGCTAGTGCAAGACTAGAGATGATAGAGGCTGAAAAGAATAATATAGCCAGGAATGCCGAGCTGAGGACCCACCAGGTAGAGGCACTTAAGATAAGGATAGAAAGGGGCGATTCGGAACTTGCTGCCATAGATAACGAAGTGATCTCACAGGAAGATATATTAAAGGCGGCTAATGCCGACGTAGAAAAGGCGGAAGCTGAACTTAGCTCTAAATTAAAGGATTATGAAGAGATCTCTGGACAGGTAGAAGCAAAGAAAGCAGAACTTTTAGAACACGTTCAAAGGGAACTTACAGCCAAGAACAATATCTCTAATTTTGGTGAAAGGTTGGAGAGCAATCTGACCAAATTAGAAAGGTTGGAAAATGATAGGGTTCGTTACGAGACTGAATTTAACAGCACAAAGGAGACCGTGGAGCTTCTGGAAGCCAACTTTAACAGTCATCAACAGAAAAAGAACGAGATCGAAATAGAACTGACTGCTGTAAAGAAGCAGATAGAAGTATCAAAGCAGACCATGGAGACAAAAGAGCAGCTCCTTGAAGGTGCTAAGCTGGAGTTGAACTCTGTCGAGTCCAGGCTTGAAGTGCTTCATGAGCTTTCTCAAAAACTTGAGGGTGTATCTGGTGGTGTTAAATATGTGATGAGCTCTGACCAATGGAGTAGCAAGGTAAGATGCATACTTGCAGACGTGATAGATACTAAAGCAGGCTACGAAACTGCTGTGGAAGCGGTCATCTCTGATTATTTGGACGCAGTTATTGTTGACGACGACAATGATACCATGGCGATGATAGATGCACTTAAGAACGGAAAACAGGGACAGGCTTGTTTTGTCTCCACTGCATTAAAGACCTCTGACAAGACTTTTAAGAGCCCTCTCTTTGGATGGTTCAAGGGTAAGGCTACAAGTCTTGCCGAGTATATAACAACTGATCGCGAGTATGAGACGGTCGTAAAGGCATTGTTCAACAATGTTTACGTCGTAAAAGATCTTAATACTGCCTTGGAACTTTGGGAAAAAGCGGAAGGCACGGACTTTGTCCTTGTGACCCTTGAAGGTGATATAGTTGACGGGCGAGGCGTGATCCGTGGAGGAAGCCCTGAAGCAATTGGCAGCGGTCTTTTGGAAAGGAAGAGGGAAATAAAGGACCTTGACGAGGAAAGAGGTAAACTGCTTGGTGATCTAGAGGTAATAAATAAAGAATATAATGAACTGTCCGCAAGCATAGCTGCGACAGAAACGAAGGCACTAGAACTTAGTTCTACACTTTCAGAAACCGCGGTAGCCATAGCCTCTGTTTCCAAGGAGCTGGATGGTGCCAAAAGTGATCTCTCAAGACAAGAGCAGCGGTTGTCAGAGACAAAATTTGACGTAGACCAGTTAAGGTTTGAAAATAGTCATCTTGAAAAAGAGATAGAGAGTGCAAAAGGGGTCCAGCAGGAAAGTTCGTCCATAAAGCAGAAACTGGAAACTGAAATAGGACAAATAAAAGGGACTCTTGAACAGGTCACGACAGAGCTTGAGACCTTTAGGTCCAATGTTACTGAATTAAAAGTTAGAGCATCTGCTATAGCAGAAAGGTTTAAATCTGTTGATGAAAGGAAAAAGTTCTTGGTGGAAGCGCTTGAAGGCGATAAGACAAGGCTTGCTGCACTGTACTCCGAGAATGAGTCAGCCTCCAGCAAAACCAGCGAACTTGAACAGGAATATCAGAATACTACACAACAGAACCACAACGATATACAAGCTCTTGACGCTGTTAATAAGTCTATGGCGGACATAAGACAGCGGCACGGTGATGTTTCCAACTACATCGGGGAAATAGAAAAGCATATACGCGATTCAAGGGGCATACTTAATGGAAAGGCTGACGCAGTGAATGCAGTGAACGCTACTCTTGCGGGTTTTTCTGTGGAGAGTGGTGTCTTGAAGCAAAGGTTCCTGGATAAGTATGATCTTGATATTACTGCGACGTTCCATGAATATTTGACCGAAGGTTTTAACTACGATGAAGCAAGGGCCGATATTTCTGCTCTCAACAAAAAACTGACGGACATGGGACAGGTCAACCTTCTTGCAATAGAGGAGTTCGACAGGCTTACAGAAAGACATGACTTCCTTTGTACTCAAAGAGAAGATCTGACCAAATCAATGGAAGATCTTAAGACGGCGATAAAGAAAATAGATGAGACCAGCAGAACAAGGTTTAAAGCAACGTTCGAAGTGGTCAATGAGAAGTTCAAGAAATTCTTCCCTATACTTTTTGGCGGTGGTTCTGCAGAGCTTGTGATGACAAATCCCGAAGACCTGTTGACCACAGGCGTGGACATCTTTGCCCAGTTGCCTGGAAAGAGGACGCAGAACATCAATCTGTTCTCTGGTGGAGAAAAAGCCCTTACAGCTATCAGTCTGGTGTTCTCTATATTCGCTATAAAACCTTCTCCATTCTGTATACTCGATGAGGTCGATGCACCACTAGATGACGCCAATATCACAAGATTTAACGAGGCTGTACGCGCCTTGATGGATAGGTCACAATTTATTGTTATAACTCACAATAAGAGGACTATGGAGAACCTGGATGTTCTTTATGGTGTTACCATGGAAGACCCAGGTATATCCAGTTTGGTCTCCGTCAGGCTCGGTGATTTTGATGAGACCGGTAAGTTGAAGGCCACTCCATTGGAAGCGGAGAGTGAATATTCCTATAATAAGGAATCTTTTTTACAGTAGGAAATATAACTAAGCAGATATTTAACAGCAGAGTACCAAGACATAATTATCGATAGTATCAGCAATACGTTCCCGCAGTATGCTGCATTGGCACCAAAAAAATCACCGTATATAAATAGCCCGCCCAGGCCGAACATTTGAAGTGCAGTTTTTCTTTTACCTTCTGTGCTGGCATGAATTACAACCCCTTCGCTGGCAACCACTGCCCTCAAGGTTATTATTATGAGCTCTCTGGAGAGTATCAGCATAGGGATGAAGACGTTGACCCTGTTCAGATGCATGAGCATCAGGAGCGCCACCAGAACGGTCAGCTTATCTGCTGTTGGGTCTATGATCTTACCCATGTTGGTCACGGCATTGAACCTTCTTGCAAAATATCCATCCAAAAGGTCAGAGATACCTATTATTGTAAGCAACCCTGCTGCATACCATCCATAGACGTAGTCACCGTCCCACAGGAGAAAGATCAAGAGTGGTAGTAATGCAAGTCTGGATACTGTTATTATGTTAGGAATGTGTTTTTTCATTTTACTTCTCCATATCTTCTCATTAGCGTACATGCCTTATTTATTACCGATTCCGCTTTATCGAGTCTGTTGTCGTAGTTGTTGGCAAAAATAGCGAACGTAAGCCTATCACCCCCGACCGTATCGATGTAGCCGCTCAAAGTTCTTGAGTTCCTTATATAACCCGTTTTGGCATGTACATTACCTCTTAATTCTGAGGAGTCCAGTCTCTTTCTTAGTGTACCATCCATGCCGGAAGTACTAAGTGCATCAAAAAAAGTCCTAGAAAAATAGCTTTTAGAGATGTTGTATAGCAGTGTTGTCATGTATTCCGGGGAGATCAAGTTGAGCATAGAAAGACCTGAACCATCGGCGATGAATAGTACTTCTTCAGGCAACTCATATGGTTTTAATATGAGGTTGACTGCAAGTCGTCCATTATAGGTTGTCCCTTCATTGAAATATATGAAGCCAAGCGCTTTCAGGATGCTTTCACCATAAAGATTTATGCTGTGCTTTAGGAAATGGTTTATGATATTTTTTAGAGGCGGCGATTTTGCGACGGATATTTGATAGGCTTTGTTCCTGTTAAGTACGTATCCTGTATCACGGGCGTCGCTGGGGCGTCCATTTATGATAAAGCCTGAAGACCTTAGGTGTTCATAAAGTAGTGTGGAAAAATAGAGTGTTGGATTGTTTACAGAGACCCACTTTGATACTCCGCTTGAAGCCTGGTCTATTACTCCGTCTATAAGTATCTTGTTCGTGCCCTCTTGTCTCTTGAACGTTAAACTGGTCTTGCCGTTTGAGGTCCTTGCGTTGTTAAGAACTTCTACATAGGATGTGTAGGGTTGTTTTTGTACGTTGGCCAGAAAATTTTTAACCCCTGGATTTATCTTCAACTGGACACAGTTACTGTTTATCTGCAAACCGCTTATTTGTGCACTATAGCAGTTGGAAAGATCATCCCACGACCATAAAAGTCCTGTCTTTTGATCATCGAATATAGAATCAACACCGATTATATCTCCGCTTATTTTCTTAATGTTATATCTTTTTAAGTCGTTCACCCATTTGTTGAAGTGGCCTGTAGTAAAGGTTGGGTCCCCACTGCCGACGACAACTATATTGCCGTTAAGCGTTCCGTTAGTTACTTTACCGTCTATGAACAGTTTGGTCTCAAATTGATATTCGGAGTTCAGGGCCTTTAGTGCCGCTGCTGCTATTATTACCTTCATGTTGCTCGCAGGACGGAACCTCTTATTTTTATTTAGGCTGTATAGCTCCTGATCATCCTTTAAGCGGACCACCCTCACGCCCCAGAATATTTGTTTTGCCTCTTCGCTGTTAAACAACTCAGACAATACACTCCTGAGTTCATCAGGGTTAAGTTTTACTGCGGAGTTATGCTCCAGCGCGGAGACCTTATAGCCTAGCAGTAAAAGTAATATGGATATCGCTATAACTTTGTTCAAAATGGTCTGCATTAACAAGGCTCCTGCTGTCTCCAGAGACCCCATCACCGACGAGGTTGGATATATATGTTGTTTGGCCATACCCAAAGGATATCAAAGTGGTAAGACCTGTTCTGTCCACTATGGTCGCAACAAAGTCTGCATTGAATCTGAAACCAATGCCGCTCTGTGAATTAGATACGGATGATTTATCCAGGAGCCTGCTCAAGACCAATAGATCAAGTCCCATATCCAGACCAAAATGCTGGTTGAATGACAGCCTGTTCTGTCCACCGATGTAAAATCCCCTGGCTGAACTCTTGCTTATGTAGGAGGGGTAGGTTAACACAGGGAACTCGTGCAGATGATAACCAAACCGTAACGCCATAAAGGAGCTTCCATCACGTTTGCCGAACTGGTATCTTAATCTTCCTCCAATATCAACCCAGTAAGGGCTTATCAGCGTTGAGTTAGGTACATTGGGATCTTTTTTTGATCCCAGCATAACAAGGATACCTTTATCCCATACAGCATCAATACCTAACCATCTTGTCGCCCATAAGGTCCCTTGCATGTGGATGGTAGGGAACACATTTGCTCCACCGATCACCACAGCAGAGGCTGTATTCTGGTTCAATTGAGTCATTTTGATGCCGATAGAGAGCTCAAAGTGCTTAGTGCTGAATTCCTGGCGCCCTTTTTCAAGCTCCATATAAACAGGATTGTTGATCATTTCTACAGCTTCAAGCGGACTTAGTTCTTTTTTAGGGTCATATTTTTGGATCTCTGCCGTATGCCACAGTGTTGGAGTTCCATTGTTTTCCTGGGCTCTTAAACCACTTGGAATGAACGAAGATACTAGGGATATAGATATCAGTATTGATCTCATCTGTATAAAAATTATAGCCGTAAGGCTTAAAAAGTGTAAGCTTTTTATTGGATATAGTAGTGTCCTTGTGTAGTGTAAACATATTGTAATTTTTGCAAAACAGCTGTATAAAAGATTTACATATGAACTGCCCTTTGGACCAGTAGAGAGTTGTTAAAAATCGTGATGTTTTTAGACGCTGAAGGCTTTATGCCTATGTTATGGTATAGAAATTGCACTAACTATTTAGGGACCCTATTATTGACCGGAGGTAATTTTTAAATGAAAAATATAATAAAAACAGCAAGTTTGCTTCTTTTTGCTGTCTTTTTCGCCTGTAGTAACAATACTTCAAGCCCTGGTGATAACTCTAATTCAAACTCCGCTGATCCAGCAGAGCTCAATGATGGAATAAGCTTTAATGGCAACTCCAATAGCGGAAACATCCAGATATTTTTGGCAGACAACTATTTGAAGAAGGTAGCTAACGGCAACCCTTATGATGTAGTTCCTGGGGTCTTTGGAATGTCTACGATGATAATTAAGGCGGATGTTAAATTGACCGGTTTTTCTTACTTGGGTCAGTCAGTTGATATAACGTGTGACAGAGACGAAGCTGCTAATAAACTTTATGTTGCATTAACGGGTTCAAACCCACTTGGTCAGGATATACAATTCATGATCAACCCTAATGATGGTTTGTTCTACACATATGAGATACCTTCCGGTACTTTAATAGGAGCACAAGGTCCGCTGGATGAGATAGAAAAGGTATATGTGTCCGATAGTAACAGTAACTATACACCTGTTCCGGCACCGGCTCAGACCTTCCTTTGTATGGGATCTGACGGCAATGAATATAATCTCCTTTTCTACAGCGACTACGATCCAAACAACATGCAGATACAGTCAGTGTTCGATATACAGGATAATGTGTTCACAGGTGTCGTAGAAGTAGTTAAGAAGTATGTTAATGATGAACCAGTACAACTGTTCTTTGATAAATAAACGAGAGGTGAATTCAAGATGTCATTCAATAAACTTAAGATAGCTTTTTTGGCAGGAACATCGTTGCTGATCCTTTCTTGTAACAACGAGACCCCTGTGCAACCTGCCCCTGAACCTGCATCACCGGTCATCAATAGGCTTATATTCAACGGGACCGCTCATACGGGTGGTGATGTTACAATAACACTTAATGATACAAAACTGGAAGCAGTGTTGGACGGGAACCCTAGATTTGCTAATCTTCCTGCACTTTCGGGGCTGCCAATGTTGCCTCCTCGTTTTTCTTTGATAAGTGCAGAACTAACTGAACTTAATTACTATGGAGAGACAGTTACAATAAGCTGTGCAGAATCTTCTTCTTCTTTGATACCTCTGGAGTGGCGCGGAGACGCAGGGAGTTTTTACCAGAACTCTAATGGAATAATGTATGTTTACGACACAGGTATGTCACAATATTTTGAACAACAAGAAGATGACGCTCTTTCAGAAGCCGTTATACCTGATTATTCAACTTTTTCAGCGATCCTGGGGAATGGATATCTTTTCTATATAGAGTGTACAGGTTCCGATGGCCTTGACTATAGAGTAAGTTTTTATGACAGATCAACGCCGGAAGCACATAGTATAACAACGACATTCTCCGTGGAAGAAGGTACGGTGGAAGGTATACTTAGAGTTCATCGCATAGGCGATGGTCACCATCCTTTCTTAGATATATTGCTTTAATTTAGGGGGAAAGAATATGAAGAAAACAAAAATTATAACGACGATGGCGCTTGTAGCTGCGATGGGCCTGCTCTTTGCTTGTGGAGGAGAAGAGGCTACTACACAGGAAGCTGCAGGACCTACGTATGAGCTTTTAACGGAAGATGGCTCCAGCGTTATCTTTACCAACAACGAGGTTACATCAGGTGCGCCTGCACAGTTCCAATTATTTGATTCAACCCTGCTCAAGATAATGAACGGAGAGACCTTTACCAATAATAACGGTGGCTCGGACTATCATCTCCAATATGTAAGGTTCAAGCTGGCAATATTCGGGGTTACATTAAAAGATGGTACGGTTATTGACAAGGTAGTCTGTGAAAAGAACGAGGCTCCGTTGAGCGGAGATCCTGCAGAGGACCTTAGACTTCTTTTTGGTAATTATGTTGTTAACGGTGTTTCTATGTCAGACCCCATTAACGGCATCCCATGGCAGGACCTTATAGAGGTACAGGGAGCTCCTCTGATTGCGGACAGAGCCCTTCCTTGTACAGGTGGCGGAAAGAACTTTGTTGTTAATCTTTTTAAAGATAATGGTATCAGTGATGATGAATTCACACTTTACTTTGATTTCAAGGGAGAAAGGTTGTTCAGCGGCAAATTAGTAGTAACAGAAGCTGGAGAAGATCCTTCTACCGACGGTGTTATTCTATATTTTAACTGAGTTTTATAGTCTAAAAAGGACCTTTTAACACAGCCTTTTTTATGTTAGAAACAGGTGCTAACCTGTTTTACATGGAGGGGTGTTATGAAAAGATCTTCAATTGTTATTGTTCTTGCTACGCTAATGTTGAGTTCCTGCGGTTATAACAGGATCCAAGGACTTGATGAGGAAGTTAAGGCTGCATGGTCCGAAGTACAGAACCAATTCCAGAGAAGGTATGACTTGATACCTAATCTTATAGAGACGGTAAAGGGTTATGCAAGATACGAAAAACAAACGTTGCTTGCCGTAACTGAGGCCAGGGCTAAAGTTGGCCAGATGAACGTGGGGCAAGATGTACTTGCAGATCCCGCAAAGTTCAAGGAATTCCAGAATGCACAGGCTTCTTTGGGCTCTGCACTGAGCAGATTGATGGTAGTTGTGGAAAAATATCCTGACCTAAAGGCTAACGAGAATTTTAGGGACCTTCAGGCTCAACTTGAAGGTACAGAGAACAGGATCGCTGTTGCAAGGATGCGTTACATTAATGCCGTTAAGGAGTATAACAAGTCTGTGAGATATTTCCCTAGCAACCTTACAGCCAAGTACCTGTTGCATATGGATGTAAAACCAAATTTTGAACTGGAAGATAAAGGTGTTACAGAAAATCCAAAAGTGAAGTTCGATTAAGTTATGAAAAAATTAGCACTGTTATTATTTCTTTTATTCAGCGTTGGGGATCTTTTTTCTTTTGATATTCCAAAGCTGAAGTCATACGTAAACGACTATGCTGATGTTATGACGGACAAGGCTAGGATCGAACTCGACGCTGTTCTAAAGGACTACCAGTCCAAGACCGGTAACCAGTTCTTTGTGCTGACAGTTGAAAGTATGCAAGATGCTGGGTCTGTAGAGCAATACTCTATTGCTGTTGCTGAAAAGTGGAAGGCCGGTTTTAAAGGTAGCGATAACGGTATAATAATGGTCGTTGCGGTCAAGGATAGGAGGCTTAGGATAGAGGTGGGTTACGGGCTTGAAGGGAAACTCCCTGACGTTGTCGCTTCAAGGATAATAAGACAAGAGATAACCCCAAGGTTCAAACGAGGTCTTTACAGTGACGGGATCACTGCCGGAGTTGTTTCTGTGCTCAACGCCCTTGGTGGTTA
>CAYVOB010000049.1:3431-10332 GCA_964452945.1 uncultured Bdellovibrionales bacterium | reverse complement strand
ATTAAGGAATACGTAAGGAACTATTGGAGAATACCAAATTGGATAAATGCAGAAGGACTAAACACTCTGCTCACATTAAAGGTCTCCGGGAACGGCGAAATAAGTGACCTTGCTGTCTCTAAAAGCTCTGGTAACCAGGAATTTGATGATCTGGCACTTAACTCCGTCAAGAATGCTGCTCCTTTTCCTCCGCCACCTATATCCGTAAGAGAGATCCTAGAATCGGGAGTAATACTTTCCTTTCCTTAAGCTTAAACAGAACATGCAGTCTTCTGATAGTTAATCTAAAGTGAAGGAACTTGTTCCTCCAGGGTTACAGGCAGTGTGCCAACTGCTTCAGCCTCTCCGGTAATCACTTTTGCCAAGGCCTGTATCGCCTGTGAACGAAAACTATATGAACATAAATATGCATCTGCATTCTTGGCGGAAGAATACATATAAGGAGAATCCAACGACGCAACTATGACGGGTTTATTTGTGCGTTTTTTCAATTCATTACCAAGCATTGCCTGGCTTTCGTCTATAGCACCTATTATATATCCAACAGCAGCGTCGTTCATCTGTAGTGTATCATGCAGAACATCCTTTCTTTCATTCTTCCTCATCTTTACATTGACCTTAACAAAAATGTTATTAAGGCCATAATTCCTTAGTTCAGTGGAAAGGTATGAGAAAGGGCTTATAACTATGAACTTGCCTTTAGTCCTTACAGGAATAGTATTGCTGTAATTCTTTACCAACGTTATGGATCTTTGCGCTATCAAGTGAGATATCTGTTGGTGCAATTTGTTACCCACTATCTTTCTTACTTCCTCTATATTGGGGTCTTTTGTGTTATCGAACATGTTCCTTCTTAATTTAATAGCCAATATCCTTTTAACAGATTCGTCTATCCTTGCTTCACTTACCAAGCCTTTCTTAACTGCCGCCAAGAGAGCTTTATAGGATTCTTTTTTTGCTGAATCGGTCCACACTATGGTTATTACATCGCAACCAGCTTTTATAGCTTCCACGGTAGCCCTGCCTATACCAAGTCCGCCAGTTACAGCCCTCATCTCCATGTCATCACTGATAACAAGTCCGTTGTAGCCAAGTTTTTCTCTTAAAAGACCGGTGATTACCTTTGAAGATAAGGTCGCTGGTGTTTTGGAAGGATCAATGCTTGGAACAGATATATGTGCTGTCATTATTGCATCAACACCGCTATTAATTGCGCTAACAAAAGGCTTAAGGTCAACATCTTCCAAGGTCTGGACCGAACTGTTGAGTACAGGGGTCTCAAAGTGAGAATCACCAGTTGTATTACCGTGTCCCGGAAAATGTTTTGCGGTGGCACTAACCCTTCTCGACTGTACTCCAGTTATATAAGCAGCTCCCAGAGAGGAAACCATTTCTGGATCGTCGCCAAAAGATCTTACACCGATAACTTCGTTCCTGGCATTACTGTTTACGTCTATAACCGGTGCAAGGTTCATGTTTATTCCCAACATCTCCAGGTCGATCGCTGTTAATTTTCCGGCCAAAAAACTTAGTGCAGAGGACCTTGTGGCTCCAAGGTTCATATTACCTGGTAACACTGTGCCAAAATCCCTTATCCTAAGGACCTTACCACCCTCTTGATCTATAGCTATAAAAGCTGGAATGCCAGTGACCCTGGAAGAAAGGTTCTTTATATCATTATTCAGGTTAACAAGCTGTGTTTCGGACTCAATGTTCCTGGTGAAAATAATAAATCCGCCGGGACTATATTCGTCTATAAGTCGTTTTATACCCTCATCTGAACGCTTGCCCTGGAAGCCATAAAGGAACAACTGACCTACTTTTTGCTCCAGAGTAAGTTTAGAGAGTATCTTAGCCGTTTGTTTTTCTATTGTCGCTGTATCTATATGCTTTATGCTCTCCTGATCTATTCGATCAGCAGCAAACGACGCAGATAGTGATAATAGTAAAGTTAATATTAAAACCATAACCCTTATAAAATTATACGTTATAACGGAGAACCGTCAAGCATGCCGGTTGTCTTGGACTATCTTTAATAGATCGTGTATGTCCTCAAAAGGTTTTTTTAGGAAGCTCACAACACCAAGCTCCTTTGCAGCATCTATCAACTCGGGAGTGGTATAGCCACTCATCATGACTACTTTGCCGTCATAACCTGTTTCACGGATGTCCTTTAAGAGCTCAAGCCCGGACCTGCCTGGCATTTTTACATCTAAAAAAACAAATTCTGGTTTGATCTTATCTATACTCTCTAACACTTTATCACATGAGCTAAATGGATATACTGTATGGCCAGACTTTGACAAAACCCTGCTGACCGCATTAAGTATTATTCTTTCGTCATCAACTACAACTATGTTCATAAACCTCTCTTAGAAAAGAAAAGATCAAGGATAGTCCACAAAGCAACACCGCCGATATAATAATAGAACTTATAAAAGGTAAGTGAGGCTAAAATGGTCATTATAAGGTCCAGGGATAACACGACCATGCCGGCTAGTAGAATGAATATCTTCCAGTTAGCCAATAATATATTGAAAATATGAGCAGTATCATTAGTGACTGCGAAAAGTTGTATCAAGAGTATCGGCATAAAGGATAAAAGTGCAAAAGTCGCAAGACGCTTCCTCTCTGATCCCATGAACTTACCAAGAGCTATCAAAGATACTACCCTTGACGATCCGGGTATAACGCTCAAAGCCTGTGCCAACGTAAGAATAAATGTCTCTTTTATACTGAACGTCTGCCCGTCCACCTTTATAAGAGTGAATATCTCGGATAATCTAAGTATGATCGCTGACAAGACCATAAGCCCACAGGAAAGATACAAACTAAAATCATAATTTATAGACCACATGTAGACGGGATAATAGAAGATCACTGTAACTATAACGACCAGTAACATATTAAGCATCTTAAACTCTGAACAAACGGACCTAAAGGTCGCTCTTCCAAGTATCAACAATCTTGTAGCATCAAAGAACTCATATACCATCCGGAACATATCCCTTATAAAATATATGAAAAGCCCCAGGAACATCGCGCTATAGATAACGAGTAGAGAATCCTGTTCCAGTAACGGATATTTAAAATAATAGTTAATGAGCTCAAAATGGACCCTGCCGTCAAGAGGCAAAAGTTCTGCTATTGAATAACCAAAATAATTCAATATTTCTCTTATCATCTTTGTTCCCCGACACTATGTAAAGGTAGTATTATCCTAAATGTCGTACCTTTATCTTGCTCGCTGTCAACAATGATATTACCGCCATGATCAGAGATTATACCATATGAGACAAAAAGGCCCAGACCTGTTCCTTTACCTTTCTCCTTGGTCGTAAAAAAAGGCTCAAATATCTTTGACCTAATGTCTTCAGGTATTCCTGTGCCGGTATCAGAAACAGAGATCTGGCAATTCTCATCATCCAATTGTTTTGCCGATATAGCTATACTTCCACCGTTTGGTGTAGCATCCACAGCGTTAGTTATCAGGTTAAAAAGGACCTGTTGGAGTTGGCCGATGTTGCCCATTACATATAAAACGAGACCTGTATCGTCCACTATAAGCTTGTGGTTCTTTATGCACACATTCAATAAAGGAAGAGTGCCTTGGATTATCCTTTCAACAGATACGGGAACCTTCTGGTCATTGGAAGTGTCCCTGGAAAAATCCAGCAGATTGGATATTATCGACTTACATCTGTTGCATGCCGACTCGATCTCTTCCATATCAGGGCCTTTTATCAATTGAGCATAAGCGAGAATACCCCCAAGAGGATTATTTATCTCGTGGGATATATTGGAGGCTAAAAGACCTATAGCAGCTAGTTTTTCTGACTGAATAAGCTGCTTATATAATTTATATTCCGCACTTCTGTCATTATTATATTGTATAACGGAGCTTACTTTACCGTTGTTATCAAGCACCGGATACGAAGAAGCGAACAGCCCCTTTTTATCAAAGCATGGTACAACGTCACTGTTGTTAGTCTTACCGGTGATAAAGCTTTGTTCTGCTATGCAGCCATCACAAACCTTTGAAGCCGTTCTAAAGACCTTATAACATTTTTCTCCAGCTATAGTATTATTTGCTCTGCCTATCATCCTTTCTGTAGACTTGTTCACCCTTGCAATACTGTAGTCGGGCAACAGTATGAACAGAGGGTCAAGTATAGAATCAAAGGCATTCTCCCACTGTTTAAGACCAAGTTGTATGTGGTTTGAGATCACCATCCGTTCTATCGCCAGATACAATGAGGCCGATATGTCCTTCAACAACAACACTTCTTCCTTTGTAAAGGTATTCTTACCTTTACGTCCAAGTGCAAGGATAAAAAGATACGGCGAAGCCTCAATGGTCTTTATGTTAATAGGGTACACAAGCATGGAATTAACCGACATATCATCAAAAAAAAGATCTTTAAGACCATCCTTTGCATATATATGACTAAGAACAGCAGGAGCATAATGCGAATCTATCATCGACCTTATCAATGAGGTAAAATCCTTCTGATAGCCGAGCCCGGTATTCTTTTCGCCGCTCATATTGTAAACACTTATCTTACCATCAGATTCGGAATACTTTATTATACAAGCCTGCTCACATTCAATTACATTCTTTATGCCTTCAAAAACAGTCGATATTATTTCACCAAGGTCCCTGCCGAACGAGATCCTTGCTATAAGTTCATTGGAAGAATTAAGAAGTCTTTGAGCACAGCTAACTGTATTGAGCGTTTCATTCAACTTCTTTTCGTTCAATCGCAAGTTCCTTTGTATCACCTGAGTGGCTTTTTCTATATTCTCGTTCTTGTTCTTTATATCTTGCAGGTATTTTATATTGTTCCTTATCACGCGTGATCTTTCGGCAGCAGAAAAGATGGCTGCTTTTAGCTGAACCTCATCCCATGGTTTGTTTATGAACTTGAACACAGCACCTTGGTTTATTGCCTCCTTAGCAACATTATCCTGAATATATCCTGTAAACATTATCCTGGTTATTTCCGGAGAACGCTTGCTTAGGACTTCCAGGAACCTTGCTCCCGTAGAGGAATCATTCAGATTATAATCCGAGACTACCACATCGATATTGTTAGAGGAGATAAGCTCTTGTGCTTCTGCGATATTTGATGCAGTAAACACATCAAAACAATCCTTCAAGGACCTTTTCATAGATGAAAGTATTTGAGTTTCGTCGTCAATTACAAGGACCTTAGGACGGTACATTTAGTTTTAATCACTCCCAAGGGTTATCCAATATGAACTTTTTTGGGTTCACAGGAACACCATTTACCCTTACTTCATAGTGAAGATGCGGCCCAGTAGAGCGTCCAGTACTTCCAACTGTAGATATCGGCATACCTCTCTTGACCCTTGTTCCCTGAGCCACAAAGACCCTGGAGTTATGACCATATACAGTCGTGATCCCATAGCCATGATCTATACTCAGCGTCAGGCCATAGCCCGGTTTATTACCGGCAAAAGTAACGACTCCGTCAGCGGGAGCAATTATAGGGGTCCCCATTCTTGAAGAAATATCCATACCTTCATGACGTTCCGTTTTCTTGGTAAATGGATCTATCCTGGACCCGAACACTGATGTTATCCATCCCTTTACAGGTACGATAGACGGTGTTGCGGCAAGTAAAGCGCTTTGCTCTGCAAGGTATTCGCCAAGATTGGTAAGCTCCTCTTCTTGATAAGCTATTTTGTATTCAACATCCCTAAGGTTGTTGTGCATTTTCCTGAACTCGCTGTCTATTTCAGCGTCTGTGCTCATTGAGAGATCATCTATCCCTTCTATAAGGTCGGAATCGATGTTCTCATCTTCCTTTTGTTCCAAGCCGCCAAGATTGGAAACTATTTTTAATTTTGTAGTCAGGGTCTTAAGCCTTTCAAGGCTGTTCTCTATACCCTCTATCCTAAGTTTGTAGGAATAGAGCTGTTTACCGAGCTTTCTATTCCTGTTCTGGATATCATCGATATTCTTGAACTGACCTATTATGTAAAAATAATCAAAAAGCACATAGAATAAAAATATAAGCAATACTGCCGCTACTGCCAGACCTCCAACAAGAGCATAAAAGGATATCTTTATTTTGAAAACTCGCTTGGAATCCTGAGGCACAAAAAGTAGTGTATATGGTCTGAACTTGAATTTCATATTAATTATTAACTTATCCTCACCAGTATCACGCTGACATTATCGCCACCACCAGCCTCGTTCGCAGCATCCACGAGCCGCTTGGTACTACCAGCAAGATCACTCTCATCTATATTAGCTTTTATATCGTTGTCAGAGATCATGGAGGTAAGTCCATCAGAACACAAAAGAAAAATATCCCCGCTCTGTAATTCCCTGATGTAAATATCTACATCCACTATCTCTTCAAACCCGACAGATCGGGTTATCACGTTCTTGTAGGAAAGCTTTTCTGCCTGATCTTTGCTTATTAGTCCGGAACGTACCTGTTCGTTAATTAGTGAGTGGTCCTCTGTTATTTTCCAAAGGCTCCCTCCGCTGTAAAGGTATACCCTGCTGTCGCCTACCTGAGCGATATATGCCTTATCATCCCTTATGTATAAACTGACCAGAGTGGTCCCCATACCTTTAAGGTTCTCGTCCATGGAAGCTCTTTCGTGTATCCTAATAGAAGCAAGGCTTATCCCTTCTTTAAGGAACGGCGCCACCTGGAAATCGCTATTCCTATCTGCCATTTTTGATACCGCAGACTCTAAAACCTCAAGGCAAAGCGAGCTAGCTATCTCTCCTCCCTTATGTCCTCCCATTCCGTCTGCGATCGCGTACAACATTATCCTGTCGTTAACAACGATGCTGTCCTGATTATTGGATCTTTTTCTGCCTACATCTGTTTTACCGTATGCTACAGCCTTTTTCATG
>CAYVOB010000049.1:0-3421 GCA_964452945.1 uncultured Bdellovibrionales bacterium | reverse complement strand
TTCCAAAGGCATTATACAGCCTATCCATGATAATTGAAACAGCAGAACGAACAGAAAGATGATTATAGCCAGTTTGATAGTTGAGCGGTTCAAACACATAATTAGCGTTGTTCATTATGGTGTCCGACAAACCCCAGCCAGTACCGAACATCAGAAGATACGCATTATCGTGATCTATTTCCTTATTAACAAAATCAGGAATACTGATGCAGTGTTCACCCTGCTTCGCTGACGTAGCTATGGTCTTAACTTTTTTGCCTGTTTTAGCCCCTATATCAGCGATAACATCCTCCAGGCTCGAGCTTATCTGTATAAAACTAAGTGCTGTGGACCTTTTTTGGTTACGGTTCTGACCATAACCACCTTTCCAGTGGGATACAATACGTTCCACCAGGGCCTTTTGTTCTGTGATGGGTGTCACTATGTAGTAAGATTTAAAACCAAACGTTGCGCAAAGACGCGCCAGATCATGAACATCAAGGTTGGTTACCGCCGTAGTAACAATTTCTCCATCCTTGTTCTTTATTGGATGATGAACAAGCGTAATATACATGTCGTGATCTTTTATATTCATAAAAGATCACCTCTTTTTTTCTTTGTAACTTGTATTGATTGTTCTTTCCTCCATTTCTCTATGTCTGCATGATTTCCTGACATCAGGACTTCTGGAACTTCCAAGCCCTTGTATGTCCTTGGTCGTGTATATTGTGGATATTTTAGCGTTGAATTCTCGAACGTATCATTAAGTACAGAATCTTCTCTTCCTACAACTCCAGGTACGAACCTGCTTACAACATCGATAACTACAGCAGCAGCAAGTTCCCCTCCGCTTAGGACATAATCACCGATCGATATCTCCCTATCAACATAAAGTTCTATAAAGCGGTGATCTACACCCTCGTATCTTCCACAGACAAGGACTATATTCTCCTCCTGAGAGAGCTCCTTTGCCGTCACGTTATTTAGTTTTTCTCCCTGAGGGCTTAAATAAACCACCAGTGGTTTTTTGGAATGTAATGAAAGAACATGGTCCATGGCGGCACCAAGAACGTCGGCCTTTAAGAGCATTCCTGCCCCGCCGCCAAACGGTGAATCGTCGACCTGATGGTGCTTGTCCAAGGCAAAGTCCCTAAGCTGATGCATCTGTATCTGTAGTATGTCCTTGTCCAGTGCCCTTTTTATTAGGCTATCCTTAAAATACCCGGATATTAGTTCCGGGAACAATGTAACAATATCAAACCTCATAGCTCGAGCAACCCCTCAGGAAGAGACATGGTTATTATCCTTTTATCATCGTCTACAGAAACAACAAATTCATCTACTAATGGAATCAGTTTTTTTTCTTCTTCATCAAGTGCTACAATCACTTGTTTGCCCTTTAAGACCCTTTTTACCATACCGATCTCACCTAAGATCTTGTCGACTACAGTATAACCTATAAGTCGTATTACATGGCTGGTAGTCCTTAAATAATCCATGTATGTTTTATTATCAACATAAACGTCTGCATCTTTTAAGGGATCAGCGCTGCTCCGAGTATCAATGCCAGTTAGTTTAACCACCAAAACTTCATCTTTCTCATTCATATCGCTGACGATCATCCTTTTAGGGAAGCTGCCCTTTAGTACTGCATAGACGTTGTCTTTACACAGCAAAAGCAATTCCCTTAGTTCATTTGGGGTAAAAAAAATGGGGACAATTTTAATGTCCCCCTTTATGCCTGATGGTCCTTTGATTTTTGCGATCTTTACGAGCGAACGCCCAGAAACAACCAGAAGTTGTTCCATAAGGGACTAGTCCACTATCTCGAGTATAGACCTCTTCCTTAACTTGGTCGCTGCTGCACTGAGTATGGTCCTCATCGCCCGCGCGGTCTTACCCTGTTTGCCAATTACTTTGCCTACATCCTCTTTTGCAACCCTAAGTTCCAATACTGTTGTCTGTTCACCGGCAGTCTCGTAAACCTCCACCTTTTCTGGAGCATCAACAAGAGCCCTAGCCATTACGAGTACCAGTTCCTTAAGATCTCCACCCAAAGTCACTTCCATACGAGCCCTCCTCTTCTACTAACAACTACTTTCTATTGATCAGGGAATATACAGTCTTAGTTGGTTTTGCACCAACGCTCAACCAATACTTAACTCTTTCCATATCAAGAGTTAGGCCGTTCTTAACGTTTGGGTCATAAGTTCCCAATTTCTCTATAAAACGTCCATCTCTTGCAAACTCACTGTCTGCTACAACTATCTTATAAAATGGGTCACCTTTTGCGCCCTTTCTTGACATCCTGATACAAACACTCATTTTGCTAAAAGCCTCCTGGTTTATTGATATTACCTATACCTTTCCTTAGCCCTAGACCTAAATCAGAAAATCCACCTTTTGGCAAGAGTTTCATCATTTTTTTCATATCGTTGAACGATTTTAGGAACTTATTAACATCAGCCACGCTTGTCCCGCTGCCTAAAGCTATTCTCTTTTTCCTACTTCCATCAATGATTTCAGGCTTTTGGCGTTCTTTGATGGTCATGGAGTGTATGATGGTCTCGATCTTCTTTAATTCCTCATCCGGAGGGGTAAGCCCTTTAAGTTTTCCCTTAAGGCCTCCCATGCCGGGTATCATGCCAAGCAGGCTCTCCATTGAGCCAAGTTTTTTTAACTGCTTTATCTGGTCATAAAAGTCTTCAAGATTGAACTCACTCTTTTTTATTTTCTTCTGGAGCTTTTCCGCCTGCTTTTCATCGAACTGGCTTTGAGCTCTTTCAAGAAGCGTCATCATATCGCCAAGGTCCAGGATCCTTGAGGCAACCCTTTCAGGATGGAAAACTTCCAGAGCGTCGGTCTTTTCACCAAGGCCCATGAACTTTATTGGCTTACCTGTAGTATAATAGAGGCTGAGCGCGGCGCCGCCCCTGGTATCACTATCAAGCTTTGTTAGTATAAATCCTGTTAAATCCAAAAGATCATTGAATTCTTTTGCAACAGTTACAGCATCCTGACCTAACATTGAATCGGCCACAAGTAATATTTCTGTAGGAGAAAAATTCTTCTTTAACGAACTTAATTCCTTCATCAGCTCGCTATCAATATGAAGTCGTCCTGCAGTATCAATAATTATAACATCATTGTTATTCTTTGAAGCGAAGGTTCTAGCCTCATTGACAGAATCTATTACTGTCTTTTTTTGAGCCACATAGCAATCAATGGCGGCTGAGTTTGAAAGGATGCTTAGCTGTTCTACAGCGGCAGGTCTTGCAAAGTCAGTACCCACCAATACAGGGTTCCTGTTCATCTTCTCTTTAAGATGTCTTGCAAGTTTTACGGCCGTAGTTGTCTTACCCGCTCCCTGTAGTCCTACGAGCATTATCACTGCCGGTGTACCGCTCAGGCTTAACGAACTTGAATCCTTACCCAGGAGCTC
>CAYVOB010000048.1:0-10360 GCA_964452945.1 uncultured Bdellovibrionales bacterium | reverse complement strand
ACTGTTCTTTTGCTCCGGGCTAAGCTCTGCCAGAGTGCATTTATAGCCATCCGGTATAAATATAGGGTCATAGCCAAAACCAATGCTCCCGCTTGGAGCATTAGTTATCACTCCGGTACAAACACCCTCGGCAAAAACGCTTTCTTTACCATTGGGGTCATATAAACAGATAACACATCTGAACTGTGCTTTTCTTTTAGTCGCTGGAACACCATTAAGTTCTCCCAAGAGTTTTTGCACACGCTGTTCATCTGTCGCATCAATACCCGCATAGCGTGCACTATTTATACCGGGAGCCCCGTTCAAGTATTCTACCTCCAATCCTGAATCATCAGCCAAAGCAACGTATCCAAATTCTTCTGCATAAGCCTCTGCCTTTATCAACGCGTTGTCCTTAAAGCTTAAGCCATGTTCCTCTACTTCGAATCCATCGTGATCGAGTTCCGATAATGAGATGAACCTTATGTGCCCTACATCTATCAATATATGTTTTATCTCTTTTATCTTGCCCCTATTAGACGTTGCAATAAGGACACCTTTATTTAAATCCATTACTTATAGCCTCGTTCTGAGCTTTTACGATGAGGGGCATAGTCTTGATACCAAGAGCGACCATGCCATCAAGTTCTGACTTTGAGAAGGTTCCTCCCTCAGCAGTGCCCTGCACTTCCACAAGGCGTCCTCCGGAGGTCATTACAAGGTTCATATCGACTTGTGCTCCGGAATCCTCGATATAATCAAGATCGGCACAAAGCTCTCCCTTTACTACACCTATGCTGATAGCACACACATTTTCCTTTATTGGATTGGTGGTCAAGTCGCCCTTCTTTATCATGTCCTTTATTAGCAGACTAAGTGCAACAAAACCGCCATTGATACTGGCCGTACGCGTACCACCGTCAGCTTGTATAACATCACAATCTACCATGATCTGTCTTTCTCCAAGCTCCTTAAGGTCTATGCAGGCTCTAAGGCTCCTGCCAATTAGACGCTGTATCTCCTGGGTCCTTCCAGAAACAGTTTTCCTTTCCCTCTGTATCCTTTCGTTGGAACTTTTTGGGAGCATACCGTATTCAGCCGTAATCCAGCCTTTGCCCTGTCCCTTTAACCATGGAGGAACTCCCTTATCCAGCGTCGCGCAGCATAATACCCGTGTATCGCCGGTTGATATCAATACACTGTATGGCGTTTTTGTAAGATAGGACGTGTCTATACAAAGTTCTCTCAACTGTTCACAAGCCCTTCCATCATGTCTCATCTTAAAACTCCTTTTATTTGTCTTTTCCTTTGTACGTGGAAATAAAGGCATCTATACCGTTGGTGATACCTTCCGCTATCGTCTTTAGGGATTTTGGATCATTCAATCTTTTAAGGTCCTCAGCATTTGACATAAAACCTAACTCTATCAGAACGGCCGGCATTGATGCTCCAGAAAGAACACTGAACATCGCCTTTTTTACACCTCTGTTACCCAGATCACTTGGCAGGTTACTCGAGATATCATAAGCAAGCCTTGAACTTTCCATAACGTGTGCACTTGCAAGCATCGATTTAACTATATTACCTGTTTCGTCGCCTGGGATGTCTTTTTTATCTATATATTTATTTTCTGCTTCAGCAATGGTCTTTGAGTACTCATCCTCTGCATCTTCGCTCATATAGAACACGTCAGCCCCTTTAACATCGGGATCCGGCGACTCATTCGCATGAAGACTTATGTATACATCTCCGACATCGCTGTTAGCCATTTTGGTCCTTGTCCTTAGATCAACTTTTTGATCAGAGGTCCTTGTATATTTAACATCAAAACCTCTGCTATCGAGGTATTTACCCAGGATCTTGGAAAAAGCTAAAGTTATCTCTTTTTCATAGAGCTCTCGTCCACTGTACTTGGCAATAGCCCCAAGACCATCTGCACCCTCTCCACCATGCCCTGGATCTATTATCACCACAGGGCGGTTAATGTTATAAGGAAAGATCGGCGCTATAAAAATAGCAGCTTGCCTTGATAGGTAGAAGGTGCCTTTTTGGTATATCAGTGGTTTGTTGAAAGTCGCCGTCTTACCCCTGACGCATACCACGTTACTGATCGGAGAAAGTATGGCCACAGAATTACCTTGCTTAAAACTAAGTTTATGAAGGACCCTGTTATATACAGGCTTTACCCCGGACGGAGACAGATAGCTCTTGAGAGTTACATACTCAACACCGTCATTATAGGTCTTAACTGTCTTGTATGTCCTTCCATTAAAATCAAAGGAAAAGGCAACTGCTGTTCCACAAACACAAATGGACAAAAATAAAAAAAGCAGTAATCTTTTTAATATGGAAAGGCTCGCAGTAGTTGACCTGGGTACTAACACAGTAATCTTCTCCGTTGTAGAGATCTCTAATAGCAGTCTTATTATAACCTATGAAGAAAGTATTACAACCAGGATAGGTCAAAATCTTTTTGTAAATAAATCCATCTCCAATGAAGCATTAAAGAGGAACATTGATGTCATCAGTGCTGAAATGGAAAAGATAAGGAAAAAATTCGGTAAGATCAGGACAATAGGACTTGCTACAGAAGCCATTCGTTCCTCCTCCAACGGTGAAGAAGCAATAGACAAGATAAACATCGCAGCAAGAACAGGACTTGAAGCCATAACAGGAGAAGATGAGGCCCGCTATACACTAGACGCTGTAAGAAAACTTTACGATATCGACAAAGGTACTGCCTCCGTTTGTGATATTGGAGGTGGAAGTACCGAGCTTAACATCCTCTCCAACGGCAAAGTCATAAAAATCGACAGCATACCCCTTGGCGTAGTAAGACTTGAAGAACAGTGTCGCATAACGAGCAACCCCAATAATGCACAACTCGCTTATAACAGGATAAAAGAGCTTTTGGGCACAGTATATGAACAGGTCAACACCTTTATACTGTGTGGAGGCACAGGGACCACTGTGGCTTCCCTAATGCTTGGACTTACGATATATGACCCCATGCTCGTAGAAGGATACAGGTTCAATTCACAGACGCTGAACGGGCTCCTTAACAACCTGTTGCTATTAAATTTAGAAGAACTTAAAAAAGTCCTAGTAACGGATACCGGTAGAGCCGACGTAATAACAGCAGGCGCTTTGATAATGAAAGTAATGAACGATCTTTTTTGCCCAAAGGATTTTATTATAACTACAATAGGACCAAGGCACGGCTACGTGATCCAAAAACTTGGCGAGAAAAAAATAGAGAAGATCCTCTATAGGCTTCAACATGCATAAAGACATAATCTTGATACCAACAAAAATAGAAGCTGAACTTGTATCCATTACAAAAGGAATAATCATTTCCGGAATAGCAAAAAGAACGGTCAGTACATTAAAAGGCATCCATGAACAAAATCACATATCAAAAGCTGTATTACTGGGTTTTGCCGGAAGATTAGACGATAAATTAACGATGAGTTCGTCATACAACATAACAAGAGTAACGAACGGTCAACAGACTTTTGCTCTTTCTGCACTCAATAAAGAGTGGCCAGAGGCATCATCAGTAACTGTTAAAAAGCCCGTGTGCAACAACCAAAAAAAATTGGAACTCTCAAGAACAGCATCGCTTGTTAACATGGAAGATTTCTACTTTGCAGAGTATTGCTCCTACAACCAAATAACACCGTATATCATTAGGATAATCTCCGATGATTGTGACTGTAAGGTTAACACCTTCTTTATCCCCGGAGCTTTTAAAGAAGCAAAAAATGAACTTGCAAAAGTATTGCTGACTATTGCACCACAATTATCCTTGTAGATATCGCCTGGAAAATAGCTTTTAATATACCATACAAGGGTACTGCGATTATCATCCCAAGAATACCCATCAAACCACTGCCGACGAAAATAAGTATAATGACGGTCATTGGATGTATATTTATCCTCTTGGAAAAAACTATAGGGATAATAAATACCACATCTATAAGTTGAGCTATGGTGTAAACAGCTATGGTAAGCCACATTGCTGAACCGCTATCAGCATAAAAATATGCGACAGCAACTCCAGGCATCGCACCAATAATAGGGCCAATATAAGGAACAAGATTAAAGACCGCAGCGAACAGGGTCAGAAAAAGAACATATTTTAGCCCAAGGAACATCAGCCCTATATAAACGCAAATGCCCAGAACGCCTGCTTCCAAAAGTCTTGCCTGTATAAAACCCTCAACCTGCCTGTTGATATTGTATATAAGTGCAGACCCCGATTCCAGATAACGATTAGGTAGCATATCAAGCAGCCACTTTTGTATCCTAACGGCGTCCCTCAATAAAAAGAACGTAAAGAACGGGACCAGTATTATTAGAACCACCAGAGATGATAAAAAGGTAGGTATTGATGAAAAGACCTTTTGAGCAAGTCCTATGCCGTAAGATTCAAGTCTTTGTACCAGTCTTAGATCCTCCATGAACACATAACGCTGTGAATATCCACCCTCCCACTGTTTAAACTTTTCAAGAGCATGGCTGGCCATCTTCGGGAATTCTGATTGAAAATTTTCTACCTGTCCTATCAAGCCTGTGTACGACTGCTGATATATAAAAAAGATAGCTCCGGCTATGACCATATATGATACAAGCACGCCCAGCGTCCTTGACAACCCCCATCTTTCAAACCTGTTCATCAAAGGATGCATAAGGTAAGCAACAACTATGGATATCAGCACCGACGCCATTATCATTGGTACTTTTAGAATAACGACGATACATGCAACTACAAAAGCCACAAGAAAGGAAAACCTAAAGAACACTTCCCTGTCGGCCTTGTTCTTGAATATCACCATTTAAGACCTCGCTTTCTTTATTTCTTCCACAGCATCCTTAAGTCGTTCAGAGGTCACCTTTGCTATCCTCAATGATAGTTTGGCGCCTGTATCAGGATGTTGGTTCAGAAGTTCCATAAAATCAGGTTTGAAAAAACCTATTATCAGTGAAGGTTCAATGATCTTGGCTGTAGCAGGTCTTATATGGTCGTCATCTACCAACGCAAGCTCTCCAAAAAAATCACCTGGTTCAAGGTTTTCAACTATTATTGATCTTTTTGCCTCTTCATCCGTCTTGGTATCAATAAAGAAAGAGTTCTCCTCTATTGCAACCTTACCGGACACAAGCACATACACACCAGTTCCAGGGTGATGCTGTTCAAATACATTTTCTCCGACGTTGTATTTTCTGACATGGAGCTTATCTTTTAACTGCAGGTACTCTGTCACAGAAAAATTCTCAAAGAGATAGCATTTCTTTAGTGCTACAGATACCGCTTCCTCTTCCCTATTTTTCTTGAAAGGATTACCGGACCATAAGAATTTCATAAACAGGCCTCCAGTTTGAAGTTCTTGATATACCAGGATATATCATAATTGCTTTTTATTGGCTATGATGATAACTTTTTGGCTGGTAAAAAATATGGGTGGATTTTTAAAAGCTTTCAGACCTGCTTTCATGCTGATGGTACTTATCAGCGCAGTTATCCTTGCGGCATTAATGATGCCACTGAGGCTGATCGGCATAGGGCTTGATTACTACGTCATGCTGGCGTGGGCGGACATCACCCTATGGATATACCAGATCAAGATAGTCCGTATGGGTGAACGATCAAAGCAACCGGCCATCATCGTGACCAATCATATATCCTACTGGGACATTCTGACCATCGCCTCCACATATAAAGCGTTCTTCGTTTCCAAAGCTTCCGTAAAGAACTGGCCACTGATAGGTTGGGGAGCTCGCATGGTACGCACGGTATTCATCGTTCGTGAAAAAGCTACCAGTGCAATAGATGTACTTAATAGAGAAGCATTAAAACTTATAAACCAGAACCAAAGCGTAGTCATGTTCGCCGAAGGGACAACGTCGATAACACCATGCCTTCCGTTCAAGAACGGAGCTTTCCACATGGCCATAAACACAGGCAAACCTATCAAACCCATCGCTGTTTACTATAGCAGAATGGACCTCATAAGATGGATAGACGACGAATCCTTTGTTCCACACCTATTAAAGATGAGCACTGCACCAAAAAGTAGTTGCTACATATATGAATTCCCCTTGATGTACCCAAAAGATTATAGTTCGGCCACGGAAATGAAAGATAAGTGCCAAGCAATGGTACAGTCAAAGATCGACTTTATAAGAAAAGATATCCTCGGGGAAGACCTGTAATGATAGAACTGTTCAACAAGAATGAATGGAAAAATGATAAATACATTATTGGTCTGGCCGATACACACGATGAAATAGATCAGGTCCACGAACTCAGGTACGATATTTTTAATGCTGAGCTTAACGAAGGCATAAAAGAGAATGAGAGCATAAAAAGGGATATAGATAAATTCGATGCGGCGTGCGATCATCTTATAATCAAAGAGCAAGCTAGTGGAGAGATAATCGCAACTTATAGGATACATCCCAGTTGGAAAATACACGATGATGGATTCTACACTGCTACCGAATTCAACATCTCTTCTTTGAACCTTGATAAGATAAGGACAATAGAAGTTGGAAGAGCCTGCATACGCCAAGGACACAGAGTGGGAAAACTCCTGGTCCCTATGCTCTGGATAGGTTTTAAAAGATACTGCGAAAAGAATAACGTGGAAGCGCTCTTTGGAGTAGCAAGTGTTCCAAAGTGCAGCGCGCAGGAATTAACATCCCTCTACAATGACCTGGTGGAACAAGGGGCACTTATAGACGATGGGACAGTAACCCCTTTACCCGAACAAGCAGCAGAGCTGGTCAAGGATGCCCCAAAGGATTACCGTAAGGAACTTATGGGAAGCTTAATAAAAGGTTACATTAAAATGGGCGCAAAAATGATAGGCAAACCTGTTTTTGATCCTGTATTCGGATGTTACGATTTTTTTGTATTGTTAAAGATGAAAGATGTTAACTGGACCTTTGTTGATTCTTTTTCAAAATTGTTCTTTTAAGACCTGCCCAATAATCCAGCCTCTTTTTTATCTCCTTTTCAAAACCAAAATCCCCCGGTCTGTAAAACACCTTGCCCCTTAAAGCATCCGGCAGGAATTCCTGACCGGAAAAATGTTGTTCATCATCGTGGTCGTATGCATAGTCCTTACCATACTCAAGTTCTTCCATAAGCTTTGTGGGGGCATTCCTTATGTTGAGTGGTACGGGTTCATTCCTTGATGCTTGTATGTTATGTGATACTGACTGAACAGCGGTATAAATGCTATTAGATTTTGGAGAAGTGGCCAAATAGACCACACATTGAGCAAGGGCAGTGTTACATTCCGGATATCCCAAAAAATGTACAGCATCTTTGGCCGCAACAGCCTGTACCAAAGCATGAGGGTCCGCCAAACCTATATCTTCGCTGGCAAATCTTATTAAGCGTCTAGCTATGTATAGCGGGTCCGCTCCACCCTCTATCATCCTCCCCAGCCAATAAAGTCCAGCTTGAACATCTGAACCCCTTAATGACTTATGTAGGGCGGAGATCAGGTTGTAATGTTCTTCTCCTCCTTTGTCATAAGCAACCTTTCGTGTACTCAAGGCTTCTTTTACTATACCAAGCGTCACGACCCTTTTTCCGTCCTTTCCCTTTTTTGTACCAAGTGTGGAAAGTTCGAGCGCATTCAACGCCGTTCTTACGTCACCGTTAGAGATATTGACCATAAACTTAAAGGCGTCTTCCTCCAGGAGTACATCCATGGAACCAAGTCCGCGGTCCTTATCATCAACAGCCCTTCCTATTATATCTGCAATATTATCATCGCTTAATGGATACAACACATATACCTGGCATCTGCTCAAAAGTGCACCAATGATCTCAAAGGAAGGGTTTTCCGTAGTTGAGCCTATAAGTATGATCGTTCCCTTCTCCACATGAGGCAGGAGGGCATCCTGTTGTGCTTTGTTGAAACGATGGATCTCGTCTATGAAAAGTATAGTGTTCGTGCCATAGGACTGTATGTACGCCTCTGCTTCCTCGACTATTAAACGAACTTCCTTAACACCCTGTAGCACTGCGCTGAAAGCGACAAAGGGCTTTTTTGTTACATTGGCTATCACCCTTGCAAGAGAAGTCTTTCCGCATCCGGGAGGTCCCCAAAAAATGCAGCTGGAAAGACTGCCCTCTTCCACTGAACGTCTAAAGAGCTTTCCTTCCCCAACAAGATGTTCCTGCCCGACGTATTCATTGAAGTTACGAGGCCTGAATCTTTCTGCCAATGGCTCTGTTGTTCTCATAAAGACCTATTCGCTGATCCTGGCTATCCTGTTCGGCTCAACTGATCGTACCCAATCCAGGCCCTTTAATTTTTCTGTTACCTTTTTCAATCCAGGGTCGTTATCCTTATCGAATATTATATGTGCGATGCTTCCGCTCAATTTCTTTATCTCGCAGTTCCCGAGCTGTTCCATCATTTTTTGTTTTGCAGTTTCCATCTTAATGACCGCATTATCTATGACGACAAGATATTCACCTTTGACAACATCCTCATCCTGATTCTGCGCTTTAACGCTACCTGCATGGCAAGAACACCCAAACAGGAATAAGATACCCAAAAAAGTCATAAAATTCTTTTTCATGCTACACCTCTTCTATCATTGTACCGTTGCTGTAAGACCGGTCGGAACATTGATATATGCCAAAGCATTGGACACATTTATAACGTTACCGCTCACGGAGACACCAGACATCGAATCCACCGATGAGCCACCATACATCACTGCATTCTTTACGTCGATATACGTAAAGTTTGGATTGTTCGCCCATACAAGAGCTGCAAGTCCCGCAGCGTATGGTGTCGCCATGGAAGTCCCGTTCTTTAAAACATAATCAGCATTATGGACCCCACACGCGGCAGAAGAACAAGTCCCTGCTGAACTGCACCAAGTACTGTATATATTGGTGCCTGGAGCAGCAACATCAACGCTAGTAGAGCCATAGTTGGAAAAACTTGCAAGCTCAAAACTTTGGTCTAGGGCAGCCACACACATAACACTGTCTTGAGTAAAGCAACATGGATAGGTCTTGGTCCCCGTGTCTACATTGTATCTGTTGCCATCATCGAGATATCCATTCCCTGCAGCAGCAACAAAAAGTATTCCTGCAGCCTGTGATTCGGTGATCGCAGCAGAAAGTGCAGAACTATAAGTATAGATATTGAAGCTTGCATTTATTATATGCGCGCCATTGTCTATAGCAAAACCTATAGCGGAGATTATCGCTGCCGCAGTTGCTTGACCATCCGCAGCAAAGGCCTTCAACGCCATAAGATTTGTCTGCCAGCACACGCCAGTAACACCTATTGAGTTATTACCCACAGCTCCTATAATACCGGCCACATGTGTTCCGTGTCCGCAATCGTCCATAGGATCATTATCTGTATTAACAAAATCGTATCCATGTTTTGGATACGTACTACCACCATTCCACATATTAGCCAAAAGGTCAGGATGATCATATTTAACACCAGTATCTATGACGGCCACAACAACTGAGCTACAATCGTTCAGTAAACTCCAGGCAGAAACAGCATCAATATCTGAGCCTGAAGTACCCGGATTATGTGTAGGCCAAAGATCACCTACGACTCCCTGTATGGTCTGTCCAGTATTGTTCATACCCCATAATTTAGTAAAATGAGTATCGTTGGGTGTGTTCGATATATGATAGATATAATTCGGTTCTGCATATTCAACATTAGGGTCTGAAGCAAGCTCAGTTATCACTTCAAAGACGTTCCTGCTCTTATCCACTTTCATAACCTTGAACTCTGAACCGTATATATTGCTAACGCCTGCATAGGCTGACACATTAGCAGATTTTTTAAGCCTGACTATTACCTCACCAGGCACATATTCAACCGCATTAGCTACCGTGCCAAAAAAAATTAACGTTAGCGTTATAATTAGATCCTTAAACATCACTTAGCCTCCAACGTTGACCATAAGTTGTGTGCTTGGTTCACTTTGTCTTGTCTCTCCGTTCCATATCCCATAAGCCGATATACGAATATACCAAACACCCTCGGACAAACTCAGTGTAGTACTAGTGGGAGCAGTTGAACCGGAAACATAAGGAACTTCCGTACTCGATGCTCCAGTAACATCAAAACCACTTTCCTGACTATAATAGATGATGTACCCGCCTCCGGCAGCATTTACGACCTTATCCCTATTGGCATCCCAACTTATTGTGACTTGTCTTGAAGCACCGCCTCCTCCACAGGAACCTATAGCAAGTGCTACAAGCAACAATATGGTGGCATGGAAACTTTTACTCATATGTCGATCACCCCGTCCGCAAAGTTTATCAGAAAAAGTGCTTTACCCCAAATAAAAATAATACTAGCTTAGT
>CAYVOB010000047.1:8065-10391 GCA_964452945.1 uncultured Bdellovibrionales bacterium | reverse complement strand
TTGCTGCAGCGGAGTACACCATGGAATCTGTACCATGTATCACTACAAAACCGTCATATTTTTTATAATTATCCTTTATTGTCTTCCCTATGTTCTCCCAGTGGGTAGGAGAGATGTCGGAGCTATCAAGGTTGAATATGGATACCCATTCAAGATCGGCAAGCTCTTCTACTTCAGGGACTACTTTCAAGATATGATTACCGTCTACCTCTGCAGGCTTTAGGGGAGCCTGGCTTAAACCTTCTGCCATTCCAAAAGTACCACCAGTAAGGATCATAAGTATCTTCTTTTTTTTCATAGCTCTAGTTTTAGCTCCTTTTCATCAAAATGTTCGACGGTGTATGTGTATACGTCCAATTTACCTTTTTTCCATTCCTCAGCATTAAGATATGCTTTCATACAAAGATGTGTAAGGAACTCCTCTTTTGTTTGAATATCCTCCCATACCTGAGGCAAAAAAGTTGCAGAACGGTTCCCTGAACGTATGATCAGACCATGTACGTTCTGTTCTATCTTTGATAAAAGCTCCTCTACATCCTTATAGGGCAGTTGTTGAGGCCTGGAAAGCACACTTATCTCTACTTCTATAGAATTAAATTCGCCTTTGTTGAGCGGTTCGAACCTTGGATCATAGAACGCAGCACTTTCTGCATTCTCCTTGATGGTAACCTCTATTGGCTGTTCCGGTATGATCTGCCCCATACAGCCCCTAAGAGTTCCTTTGATCGTTAATGTCACAAAGGTCCCCGTGACCTGTTTTAGGTCCGCACTGGCAATAACGGGTTTTGCATTCTTATATCCGTTCCAGGTTATATCAAGTTTTGACGCGATGGTCCTTCTTGCAAGGTTTAAAAGAAAGAGTTTATCTTCCAGTATCATTGCTGCAACCTCTTTTTTACGGCGTTAAGGACTTTGTCCCCGCACTTTTTGGGCTCAAAATAATTCTCGTCCAGCTCCACGAACAATGGTGAGCGCTGCTCCCTTAAAGTTCCTATTCCGGAGTGACTATAGATACGATCCTGTTTGATATTGTACTTATTCACCAGATAACGTATCAATTTAAGATCTGAATCCACCTGTTCCCTGCTAGGCCCGTCAATATTCATTCCAACATTCTCAATGGCTATTGAAAGATGATTAACTCCTATCGCGTGTCTGGCCATATAGTTCTCTGGCATTAAAGAATATATCGCTCCATCCCTGTCCACCATATAATGAGCCGACACGTTAACTCTGTCATAGCTCTTGCTTATGAGCTTTTCCCTTTCTTCCCTTAGCACAGGCTCCTTCATATATTCAAAAGACTGCTCCATCGTCGGAAGGTCCGTCATATGTAGAACGATCATCTTTGGGACTATCTTTATACAGGTCTCAATGCCTTCCTTGTCCGCATCACAATCACCAACGTGTTTTTTTCTGTACAGTGTCGTAAGAAATTTTCTTTGAGCATCCCAGACTATTGGTTTGGGTATTACATCTATAAGGAGCTCTTTTTTTGAGATAGCCTTTTTGGTCTGTGTGGAAACTGTGTCCTGAATGATATCAAAACGGTAATTGCGTACCTTATAAGAAAAAAGCACTGTGAGAACGATCAGGGCCCCTATTATAATGTATATGAACTTATTCAAGCTCTTGTTCCCTCAATGACGATTTTATACGTTTTGAACATTCTCGCAAGTCCTCCTCCTTTTTACCGATACAAGTAGTTGGTCTCTTGTAAAAACAAGTGATAGAATAATGTTCTGCTCCTGACCTTGAACAGACCCTATGACAGGGGACCAGTATTGGGAAGGGGTTTTTTCTCATCAAAGTTCCGATAACCCTGGCAGCACGTGGTTTGCCTACTTTTGCAGCAAGCTCTCCATAACTAAATATAGTTCCGGGTTTTGTTAAGTATAGTTCACGATAGACCTTTTTTGAGAATGAGCTCATAAAGGAAAGGTCCAGTTCATCAAAACCTGTCTTGCTCAAATAAGAAAGATCAGCTTTTTTCACACTATCCGGCTTTCCCCACTTGGAAACAACATATTCAAGACAAAAATCAAGATCCATTCGCTTACAAAGGAACGGATATATCGCTTTTATCTTTCTGCCGTCCTTAACAACAAAGAGCAACCCTTCGATCCCTTTAATACGACCGTATTCGATCAACATGTATCAGCTCCTCTTTACACCGACTATGTAAGACACAGATTTTTCCGGTATCATATAGCACTGCTCGGTCAACTTTACATCAAGCTTTGTGTCTTTAAAAAGCGCAAAAAGCTCTCTTTGCTTTTCAAGAGAAAGGTCCCCATAACCAGGGCTATAGCGTCTGGTAAGAACG
>CAYVOB010000047.1:0-8055 GCA_964452945.1 uncultured Bdellovibrionales bacterium | reverse complement strand
TATCCGCTGTTATAGAACTTTTCCAGCAGTTCCCTGCTCACATATTCTGCCAAAGCTTCCGTCATATCACTTAAGACCCTGTCAGTATACAGCGAGAGGACTGGCTCCTTAGGTATCACAGCACCGTAGAGAGTGGCAACTACTACAAAGCCCTCTTCTACCCCCAAAAGACAACTCTGAAGGTCCTTGGAACCTTTGATCAGCCGTAAAAGCGGAGCTTCGCTTAACTTGACCTTTTTATATGAGTACCTTGGGTCAACCAGTAATTTACACTCGTCAATCACCAGGCCCAGGAGCTTTTCCTCCTTTTCAGACTGCACATGGAGCTTTCTCTTAAGCTCTATAAGGTCTGGTAGGATCTTGTTGACAGGCACGGATATCATAGGCACAGAGCTTATACGATAAAAAGCCAAAGGTAAAATAACATTTGAAATGAGTAAGCCAGATAGTATAGAATGATGTTAGGGGGATAAAACTATGCCTGCTAAAATGAGCGGACTGGAAATACAACTAAAGGAATTCTCTAAGTCTCTTAGAGGTTACGACGTCAACGAAGTAAAGGATTTCCTCGATGAAGTGGCAAAACAGATAGAATCCCTTGAATTCGATAACAGGTCACTAAAGGATAGGATCAGGGAAAAAGAATTAGCCCTGATGGAATATAAGGAACGTGAAGGTATGTTAAAGGACACCATGGTCACTGCACAAAAAGTAACAGATAACATCAAAAAGGATGCCAACAGGGAAGCCATACAGATAATCACCCAAGCAAAGATAAACGCTGAAGCAATAGTCAGGGAAGCAAGACAGAACATGAGAAGGACTATTGACGAGATAAACAGACTAAAAAAACAAAAGATAGAGATCGCAGCAAGCCTTAGGTCCACACTGGAATCCCAGCTCAGAATGTTGAACCAGTTCAACTCAGAAAAGGATGACCTGGTGGAATTGAATATCAGCCATGACACTTTCTCCGTTTAAAGACTGCTCTTGGACAGATAAAAAAGGGCACACCCTTTTATTGATAAAAGTAAAACCTAACGCCAAGAACAGTACTGTTGTAGGACTTGTTGATGTTAAAACCAACTATCCTGTAAAAAAGGCTTTGCTCGTAGCAGTTTCAGAGCAAGCTGAAGACAACAAGGCTAACAAAGAATTGATCTCTTTTATCAGCAGGGAGCTGAATATAAGAAAAGATCGCATAGGAATTGAACACGGAGAGAAGAACAGGCTCAAGGTACTTATTCTACTGTAACGCTCTTGGCAAGATTCCTTGGCTTATCCACATCAGCACCTTTTTTTATTGCCACGTTCAGGGCGAGTAGCTGAGCGGGAATCACTTCAAGGATAGGCATCAGATCTTTTGCCACAAGAGGCATCGGGATAAAGATGTTGGACATGGCTTTTAATCTTTCATCCCCATCACTCCCGATAGCAATGACGTCACCGCCCCTTGCTCTAACCTCTTCTATATTGCTTATGGTCTTTTCATATAGATCATCCTTGGGACACAGTGCGACCAGCACCAATTGTTCGTCGACCAAGGCGATAGGTCCATGTTTCAATTCACCAGAGGCATATCCCTCTGCATGAAGATAAGTGATCTCCTTTAGCTTTAATGCTCCTTCCAACGCTATAGGATAATGGATCCCTCTACCTATGAACAGGAACGTCTTGTGCTTTGAGTACATTGAGGCCAAATCACTGATCACGTCAGAATGTTTTAGCACTTGTTCCATCTGGAAAGGCATTTTGACAAGATCGTTAAGGACCGGTCTCAGTTCATCTGCACTAATATTCTTGAATACCTTACCTAGGTACAGAGCGAACAATAAAAGCACACTAACCTGTGAGGTAAAACTTTTTGTAGCGGCAACGCCTATCTCAGAACCTGCTTGCGTAAAAATAGTAAAATTGGATTCCCTGTTCATAGTGCTGTTAGGTTTATTACATATAGCAACTACAAAAGAACCATATTTTTTGGCCTCACGTCCGGCAGCCAGAGTATCTGCTGTTTCTCCCGATTGGGATATCAGTATCGTCAGGACGTCTTTGGAAAGTATGGGAGACCTATACCTGAACTCGGATGCAACATCCACCTCTACGGGTATGCGCGCATATTTTTCTATAAAATATTTGCCAAGAAGGCCTGCGTGCCATGCCGTACCGCACGCCACTATATATATCCTTTTAAAGTTCCTTATTTGTTCTTCAGTCAAAGGCAAATCGTCTAAAAGCACCTCTTCCCTGGATGGAGATATCCTGTCCTGTATAGTGTTCACTATGACCTGTGGCTGCTCATGGATCTCCTTTTCCATGTAATATCTGTAACCACACTTTGAAAGTTCATCACTGGAGCAACTTAAGTGCTGAAATCCCTTTACAAGCTCTTTACCATCAGAATTAAAAACAGTTATGTTCTGTGGTTCAAGTTTTGCTATTTCATAATCATCCAAAAAAGAATATTCTTCTGCATATTCCACCAGCGGATGGACATCGGAGGCGATATAAGTAGAATTTGGCCCCTTCCCCAATACCAACGGTGTTCCACACTTAACAGCAAAAATTGACTCGCTCCTATCCTTAAACATTATCCCAAGAGAGAACATACCCTTAAGCTGCTTTATTGTATCTATTATGCACTTAAACTCATCCCTGCCGGAGGAATATCCTTCATCAAGAAGCTGTGCGATTATCTCTGTGTCCGTCTCTGAATTGAATTTACGTCCTCTTTTAAGGAGTGCCTCTTTAAGTTCTGCGTAATTCTCTATGATCCCGTTATGCACTATTGCAACGCTCCCTACAGTGTGAGGATGAGCGTTCTTTTCTGAAACCTTTCCATGAGTTGCCCAGCGAGTATGACCTATGCCAATATGAGAGACCAATTGGGCTTTTTCCAGTTTAGCTTCAAGCGCCTTAATTTTGCCTACAGCCCTTACGGTATTAAAAGAAGCTCCGTCCAAGGTGCAAACACCAGACGAATCATAGCCCCTGTACTCAAGCCTCTTCAAGCCCGTTATCATATAGTTAAGTACATTCGTCCGTTCGTGGCCTACTGCTCCAACTATTCCGCACATCTTAATGCTCCTATAAATGACCCAAGAACTATGTTATTTTTTGACGACTCTTTTTTAGCAAAGAATGTTTTTTCTTTCTCTCAAGGTTCTTCTGTTTTACGGCCTTGGGCATCCTTGTCTTTTTCCTGGTTTTTTTTACCTTATTTAGCGATCGCAGTCTATCCCTTAATATCTTTAATGCAGCCTCTTTGTTCTCATGTTGGCTACGACTTTTTTGTACTTTAACGGTCAGCCCAGTAGGAATGTGGGTCAGCCTCACCGCACTGTCGGTAGTGTTAACGTGCTGGCCACCTCTACCACCGGACCTCATGGTCTCAACATAACATTCATTAAGCAGGCCTTGGTCGGATACCGGTATTATAATAAGTACTTTCACGACTAAGTTAGTTGTTTATTCCTCAACCCTGACCGTAGTAGGACCGTCCGTTACTACACCATTTTCATATGTAGTTGTGGTCAACTCTTCCTTGGAACCGTTTATCCATTCAAACCAAGTATGGAGCGTTCCGGAACAATCCAATATATTCCTATCCTCCCATACTCCATCTTTTTCATTATCAAGGTATCGCCCTTTGATAATGTGAAAATGGTCGACGTTACCGCCATGCACGCGATAGTAATAATAGTACTTCCCGTTCATCACACCGTCTACAAATTCATACTGAGTAACTTCCTCATAAGGCCTGGTGGTTTCCAGAACACCTTCCAGATCCACAGAATTAAAATAGGCAACAGTTATCTTTTTATAAGGTGAGTATCCTGTTTTTGCGTATGGGACATCATTCGGATCGGTCCTTACTGTTTTTGTGCGTAAGGTCATTCTGCCATTCAGCTTGGCACCCTTGTCATCATAATAGACCTTGCTAAGAATATCCCTGCTTGCAATATCATAGGTCCCCTTGATGGCATAACCTTCATCAGTCTCGTAAATAAAGTTACCTTTTCCATCAACATAGGCATTAAGGAATCCTAACCACAACTTGTAATAACCTTTTGGAGCAACTTCTTGCGAATGGAGCGATGCTGAACTGAGCGATAAAAAGAACAACAGGACGAAAAAACGTTTCATAAGCAACCTCTCACCTTAGATTTTGAAATTTTTATAGCACGATCTCTTTGTAAAATCAACCTTGACTAACTACTTTGAATATCAACCCACTTAGGTCATTAAATAAAAAAGCGCCAAAAGGCGCGTTTTCTTATTTAAGTGCCCGGAGTGAGACTGCTCGCACCTTGTGCTCGCGAAGTCTGAGGAAGGGGCCTTTTTACATTCGCTACGCAAATTGCTCCGCTAAGGCTTTCGAACGTCACGGTTGCAGCAGCAACGTGGGTTCTCGTAACCCACTCTGCGCAATAAATAAAAAAATCGCGCCGTTGGGCGCGTTTTTTTATTTAAGTGCCACGGGCGCACCTTATAACAGGAAAAGTATCACATTCTGAAATAAAAAGTAGCATATTTTTTGTCCAATTTGTCCTGGTATTCAGAGGAGCGAGCTTGATAACTATATGATTTTGTTCAAACTATTTATGTGCCCACCATTTTGCCTGGACACAAGCTATTTGCATTCTTTCCGACGTGCTAAAGTTGGTCAAATAAGGTAATAAAAAGGATAACGAATGAATAAGAATGATAGATATAAAATTGTATTTGAATCCGCCAAAGAATTCCTCCATAAAATTATAGACAATAATAATCTGGATAAGTCCATTCTTGAAAAGTATCTGCAATATAAATCAGAATTTGACAGCATTATGGAGGCTAACCACAGGTTAATAAGATCCTTATCAAACAGGAACATGATGCCATCGGTTATAGGGTTTAGTAAAAGAGAAAAAGAGATGGCATCAATCCTTTTGGGTTATGACCCCAACAAGATACTGGCCGCTTACAACGATGTAGATGATTTGTTAAAAGTGTTTAAGAACAAGTTTAATTTAAAAAATCTAGAAAATAAGGGCAATCTATGGCGAATATTTTCAGGGGGCGTTATTTCGGGAAGTAAATTCATGTCGTCTTTTAGAGATAAAGATGACCTCGATAGTTTTATAAAGAACTTTGCCCGTAATAAGTACACAAAAGCCGCTTTACCGATGCTTCTAAGTAAAGAAATAAAAGGATTCGGGTTTGCTTTAGCATGTGATTTTCTAAAAGAGTTAGGTTACAGGGACTATCCAAAGCCTGACGTTCATTTGATCAAAATATTTTATAATCTAAGATTAGCAGACTCTTCAGAACCATACGAAGTTTATAAGTCCATAATTGAAATGGTAGAGGTTGTTGGAGAAGATGCTTACACTGTTGATCAGATCTTTTGGTTAATTGGTTCTGGAAGATTTCATTTAGATGATGTTAAAGTAGGCAGAAATGGAGATAAATTTATAAAACAAACTAAAGCTAAGTTATAAAAAATATAGGGGGCAACAAAATGGCAAACTATGAGGCCTTTAGTTTCGGGTATTGGGGCTGGGGACATAAAGCTAAAAAAATGGTTGAGTACATTGACTATGTAGAGGCCAAAAAAGGCAATAAGCCCCCAATGTTTGTGGATATTAGAATAAGGAGAGTTGGAAGGACTAGGGATTTTATCGCTAATAGATTTGAAGATATCGTAGGTACTTCTCGTTACAAGCATATGCCGGAACTAGGAAATCAGGCTATTGTAGACAAAACACTAACGAAGGTGACGATAAAAGACCCATCCAAAGTCATAGACCTTCTTAATATTATCTCCGCCAGGCCAGACAATCAAAAAGTAATATTTTTCTGTGCATGCGAGTTTTTAAAGCAGTGCCACAGATATGATGTTAGTAAGCTGCTGATCAAAGAAGCAAAAAAATCAGGTAAAAAGATAAAAATATCTGAATGGTTTAGCGTGCCGATAAAAAAGGAATTTAAAATTTCTCTCGACAATAAAACTTTCAATAAAGTGAAAAAAGAAAATGGCTATATCCAAAAAGAATACTCTCTTTCAGAAATTTATGACATGAAGAGCTCTGAAGTTTTATTTATAAAAAATGAAAAGACTGGCGAATTGATAAAACGTTATCCTAGTAAAGTTGATACAGGTCATAGTAATTGGAAACTTTATGTTGTCAGCGAAGAACCAGAGATATCTGTACTTGAGACGTAGCAATTGTTATGAAGGAAAGCAGTATGAAGAAAAAAGAAACTACAAAATGGATAAAGAGGGCTTTAATAATAATGCCAGACCCGCTTGCCCTTATTCTTTCCGGTAAGAAACGCTGGGAGATAAGAGGTAGAACCACCAAAATCCGAGGCAAAATATTCTTGGCACAAAGCGGCACGGGTAAAATATACGGACAAACAGAACTGGTAGATGCAATAAAAATGAGCAGAAAAATATTTAATGATAATTTTAGCAAACATAGAGCTAGTGGATCTTTTGACCCTGCATATTGCCATGCATGGATTTTCAAAAACACTAAGAAGTTTAAAAAACCAAGACCATATTTTCACCCAAAAGGTGCAATTATATGGGTTAAATTATAGACGGTAATCCTCCAATTGCCATGATTACGGATTTCTATTTACCGATAGATTCTAAAATAAACTTATAAATTACTTCTTCCTGCCCCGACTGGTCTTTGCAAAGAAAGGAATTATCTGGTGCATCAAGTTTCATTTCATTAATGTAAGAGAATTTCCAATCTGTTGATTCCAAGACTTCATTCATATCTTTATTGCCTTGTTTACTTTTCGACTTATTACAAGCGCTATATAATATTCCTCTTTCAAAATGATATATCAGCGCATACTCATCCGTGCCAGCCGCAGTTGTATCAAATGTTAACCAAAACAAGTGGGGCATAACACTCTTGCGACGGTATTTCAGTATTTGTTTTGCATTTTTTAATTTTTCCAAACAGCCCTCAATCATGTTGTGTAGATCTGTAAGAGCTTTCGCTCCATTGATAATTTCCCATCCAATTTTTTGCATAGCTAACCTCTCTTTTACTAGATAATCGCAAAATTGTTCCAATATAAATTGATCTTCTTTTTTACGCTTATTCTTTTCGTTCCTTAAGTACTCTTTAACAAAATGATAGACTTCGTTCCAACTAATCTTAGACTTGGCATTATTGGCTTGTTCAACGTCATGTATCCATTTATAAAAAAGAAAAACATTGTCCTTGCCATAATCTTTTATGTATTTGTCTATCTGTTTGACGTAATCATCAGAGTTAGAGGTCTGTGTTTCAGTAAAATCAGCACCTATTTTGTTTTCTATCGCTATCCAAATTGGATCACCATCTTTCTTTCTTAGCGTAATCTCTATGTCGACACGCCCCAAATCCTCTCCTGTTAAACAAGACTCAGTTTCTACCGAAACATCATAATCTTCATAACTGGAGTCTATTTTAACACCTAGCTTTTCTTTAACTAACCAAAAACAAAACTGTGGAACCTGATTAAATACATATGCCGCAATAGATGAAAGATATTCTTCCTTTTTATCAACTTTACATAGCAAAAAAATATTTTGAGCCTTACCGAGTTTCATTAAAACTTTATCCCGTTTTTTACTTTATATTCGTAAGTATCTTCCGGTTTACACCTATTTATTATCGTTGTCTCCTCTATCGGATCACCCATGGTCCAATAGACCCAATCACCAATCTGGCAATATATAAGGACTCGTTTGTAATAATTTTCGGGGTGTCCATTTTCTCTAATATACTTAACAAGCTCTACAAAATCTTCATCATTACAATTCTCTCTGACGATGTAATAATGAGGCCATTGAGGCATGGTTTTTGCGAACGTCCAAGCACTCCGATTGATAAAGTCTAAAACTCTCTTGTTATCTTGCATCGTTTCCCTTTTTTATCATGGAAAAACACTTTATTCTATGCGCCGTTAAAATCATATAACTATTCGTTATTTAACACCTTTAAAAGAACCTTTTTGTGCTGGGCAAGGCTTTTCACATGTTATAACTGCGAAATGAAATGGCTT
>CAYVOB010000046.1:0-10491 GCA_964452945.1 uncultured Bdellovibrionales bacterium | reverse complement strand
TGTTGTCGATAACTTCAGAACGAATTTTGGCTCACGACCTAATGTGGAAAAGAACCAACCAGACATTGACCTTATACTAAGGCTCTGGTCCAACAAGGCTTCAATACTCCTTAACCTGTGCGGTGATCCATTGAACCAAAGAGGATATAGGACCCTAACAACAGAAGCTCCTATAAAAGAGAACCTTGCGGCAGGTCTAGTGGGATTATCCAACTGGGATCCTCAAAAGGACGTCTTTGTGGACAGCATGTGCGGTTCGGGCACGTTCTGTATAGAGGCTGCCTTTATCAAGGCAAAGCTCCCTCCTAGTTTCTTGAAGCTAAGAAGCTTCATAGAGGATGAACAAATACCGTGGAGTTTTTTAAAGCACCTGTCCTTTGAGAATGACGCAACGCTTAAAAATGTTTTTACCGATGAAGCCTCTAAGCTGCTAGAAAAGGCCTATGCCAACATTGAGGCAATAAGGTTTGAGGACCCGACCATTTTTGGTTTCGACATAGATCCTGCGGCCGTTGATATAGCAAAGACAAACTTACGTACAGCAAGGCTGGAGAATGTTGTTGCCATCGGCAGGGGAAATGCGTCAAAAATAACACCACCCTCCTCTGCCAACAAAGGTGTGATCATATGTAACCCGCCATATGGAGAAAGGCTTGGGGCCACACAGGAACTAAGAGGTCTATATATAGATTACGGAACTAATCTAAAGAGGAATTTTAAAGGCTGGAGAGCCTTTGTTTTTACCGGCAGCGATAAGCTCGCAAAGCTGATACCCCTAAAGCCATCGTCAAAGACCCGACTCTTCAATGGAGACATAGAATGTTTCCTTTTTGGATACATGCTCCATTAGTAATATCTTTATTAAAATTTTCTTGCACATGGCAATAGACTACACTACAATTTTGTTAGGCTCAAAAACTAAGGAAGGTTTGAGGGCTTTGAACGAAAAGGATGAGCGGTCTCTTTTGGACCGTTAAATATATTAAGTGCTCCATTAAGGAGCTTTCCTTTGTCGTTCTATAAGCCCGAAGAAGCAGGATGCTCGAGATAGAAAGTATAATACATTTACTGGCAACTACGTCGTCGCACGCATATCCAGCACTGCTGGATATGATAAAATATTTCGATGGCACAAAAAAACTACCTAACAAAATATCTTTCCAAACAATAAATGATATCTTTAGTATAACGTTGAGCTTTGCAGACAGCGACGAAGATATTACCTACGTCTATTCAAGATGGATCAAGTTCCTTTTAAAGTTCTCAGACGATCCTTTTAGGACAGATGTTACAGCGACAATATCAGACAGGACAAAACACGCCAACTCTACTGCCTCTAAAATATCTGAGCTCTTGGAACAGAACTGGATATCACCATGGAATATTTCAGCAGAAACTTACAACAAGATCATCAAGAACAGCGATAATAAACTATACTCCAACATACTTAACTCCTTGAATGACCCAACTTTTGTTCATCATTTTAAACAGGTAAAAGAGGAGCTTGATACAAAAACCCTTGAAGCCCTCCAGGTATTGTTCGAAAGATACTACTACGCTGGAGAAACAGAAGCTGCGTTAGATGTATTGAACCTTTTTCCAAAGAATTGGAAGACGTTCTGGAATGCCCATCTTTGTGATCCTGCGAACAACCAATATATAGAAGCTTTAGTATTCATGCTGAACAAAGAGAAAGGGCTCAAAGACAAAGACACTCTTTTGATACAACTGGAATTAAAGGTGCTGGTAAATGACATCGAAGGTAAACTGGGTGAGGAAGGCTATATAGATCCAGAGATCATGCGAGAGATATCTCGTAAGCTCGAAGAAGAGATGGATGCTGACAGCAACGATAATGACAAGCTAATAGACAAGTTCACAAGCCGATTATACGAAAAAGTAGTGTTCAACAAGGCAAAGGCCATTTGGGGTTCCATACCAAAGGACATACATAAAGAGCATCTAATATCTATATATATAGATGTAAAAAAGATAATGGAATTTTGTCTCGAACACGGCATAGAGAAAGCACACACTATACTCTCAACAGTTAATAAGGTCCTCTTTGAAGAAATAAAGGACGTAAGCAGCGGAGTAGCTCTAGTAGACAGGATGCTAAAGAACAACACTCATATTAAAATGAGTCAGCACCTTACAGAACTCGCCCACATAATAGATCCCGGCAGCATAGAGATGGAAATACTGTTTGACACCCTCTCAAAATATATAGGGACACAAAAACTATCACCTAAACAGTTCAGCATGTACTTTGCAGCTTTTAGTGAAGTTGATCACCCTCAGTTCAAAATACTTGCAGAAATGCTAAAGTGCTTCCACATGAACCAGAATAACGTTAGTGATCTTGCAAAAAGCATCACTCAGAACCTACCGATATTCCGTGAACACTCTCAATCAATGTACATAATAATAGAGGCTGTATTCAATTCAGGCTTTAAGACAAAAAACATTCAATCCTTCATATCTACACTAATGACAGCAAACTTGGAGGACGTACACGCCAAGAACATCCTTAGGTTAACTGTAAATTACCTGTACAAAAACCCTGAGCTCAATATCAGAAAAGAGCTCCCTCTACAGGCATGGAACGAGGGAACCATAAAAAAGCTTAATGGTATACTTGAACAAATAATCTACGAAGCTATGGAAGACCCTGCACTTGAAGCAGAGTTCGAGGATAAAAAATATGCCATCTATGAATGTCGTGCCTTTATAGATTTCCTGTCCAAGAAGGCACAAAAGACCGTACAAGATCATTCTGTAGCAACACCTTCTTTATTGGGAGAGACAAATGTCTAAAAAGAACCCATTCGAGGTCTTGAACCTTAACCCCAACAAATATAATGAAGAGACCTTAAGGAAGAATTATCTTGAGCTCATAAAAAAATATTCTCCGGAAAAAAGACCCGACAAGTTCGAGGATATAAGGACTGCATACACTGCTTTAAAGAATGCCCGTTCCCCATATGATCTAATGGCACTTGCCCCGGTAAGGATGTGCGAGACCACATCAACAAAAGAAGAACTAATAAATGAATTCGAGACCAGGCTCGGTATAACTGAGGCTAAGATAAAAGATAAAAAGTCCACTTTGCTAAACAGACTGGAGGAAATACTAAATGATACTGGGAATTGATCTTGGAACAACTAACACCGCAGCTGCAATAATAAGGAATGGACAACCCATTTATGTAAGGACTGGGAACCCAAAACATGATTTTTTGCTACCATCTGTGGTCGCATATGTTAACAAAGGCAAATTCCTTGTAGGGCACAAAGCCCTAGAACTTGCAACTACCGAACCTGAATCGGTGATCAAGTCCGTAAAAAGCATCATTGGTACCAACCAGGAGGTCCCTCTAAGGAACCAGTTCACAGAAGTTCAGGAAAATTTTACGCCGATAGAGATCTCTGCACAGATATTGGGCGAGATAAAAAGACTTGCAGAAAAACAGTTCAAGACCTTGATAGAGAAGGCGGTTATCACCGTACCTGCTTATTTTAACGATAATGCCAGAAAGGACACTATAAAGGCAGGTGAGCTCGCCGGCTTTGAGGTAATGAGGATACTGAACGAACCTACAGCAGCGGCGTTGACATATGGCACAGAGCATCGGTCCTCAAAAAAAGAGCACATCATGGTGTACGACCTTGGAGGAGGCACCTTTGACACCTCAATAATAGAACTGAATGGTGATATAGTGGAGGTCATAGCCTCCGATGGCGACAGAAACCTTGGTGGAGATAATTTTGACTATGCCCTATTCTCATACATATATGGAACACTACAGGGAGATAAAAATAAGGACATAAAGAACCTTAAGGCAATGGCGGCTATACTTAGCGAGGCGGAAAAGGCCAAGAACAATCTGACCAGTGCTGCAAAACACAAGATTGAGATAAAAAGCCTTAATTTTGAAGAAACGATATACAGGGAAGATCTTGAAAAACTGATCTCGGACCTCCTAAAAAAGACCCTAAACCATTGCAAGGCAGTAATAGCCAGATCAAAACTAAAGAACACCGATATAAAGAAGATCTTATTGGTCGGAGGTAGCAGCAGGGTTCCGGCAGTAAAGGATATGCTGGAATCAGAGCTGTGCATACCTGTGAGTCAGGAAATAGATCCTGACCTTGCTGTAGTGATCGGTGCTGCCGTACAAGCAGCGATCATAGAAGGGCAGAAGGTCAACTCGGTCCTACTTGATGTTGCCCCACACTCACTGAGTGTCAGCTGTGTGCTGGAAAAAGGAGGCAAGACCATTAACAATTATTGCAACAAACTGATAAAGAAGAACACTCCTATCCCATGTACCATAGAGGAAGTTTTTTCTACATTGAATGACGACCAAGACTCCGTGAGGGTAGCAATATATCAGGGAGAAAGTGATTTTGAGGAAGGTAACACTCTGATCAAGGAACTAAAGTTCGACGGTATCAGGAAAAGAAAAGCCGGCGAGACAGAGATCATGGTAAAGTTCTCGTACAGGATGGACGGCACAATAGATATACACGTAGCCGAGGAAGGCACTCAGAACATATCCAAGGAAACGTTAAAGCTCCTTAATAAGAGATCAGGCTCTGAGCAGGGTGTAGTTATACACTAGCAGTCCTCTTTTGATCTCTATAAAAGCTCTGCAGTCATAGTTATTTTTGTGTTAAGCAGTCTTGATATAGGACAGTTCTTTTTTGCATTATCAGCAATCTCCTGGAATTTTGTGCTGCTGATCTCCTTTATCTTAGCCTTAACGTCCAAATTTATAGCTGTAACCGTCCATGCACTATCCTTGTTCTCCATATTCAGCGTAGCAGTCGTATTGATCTCGTCAGGAGCAAACCCCTCTCCTCCTAGCATAAATGCCAGAGCCATATTAAAGCAACCTGCATGAGCAGCTGCAACAAGCTCCTCTGGATTAGTGCCTATGCCGTTCTCGAACCGGCTTGTAAAGGAATACTGCGTTTTGTTCAAAACCCCTGTTTGTGTAGTAAGCAACCCTTTCCCTTCTTTACCAGAGCCAGTCCACAAGGCTGTCGCGGTTCTTTTCATAGATAACCTCCCAATAGATCATAAAAGATGGTAGATTAGTTAGTAACACAAAAACAGGTGGAGGGAAAGACATGACAAGAGATAAAGCTCTAACTCTTTTGAAAGAACATATCCACAACCAGAATACTATCAAACACTCTCTTGCCAGTGAGGCTGTACTTATGGCAGTAGCTCAGAGACTTGGTGAAAACGTTGAAAAATGGGGATTGGCAGGGCTTCTACACGATATCGATTATGAACTCACCAACGGAGATCCTAAATCACATGGATTGGAGGCCGAAAGAATATTGAGCACGCACGAACTTGATGCAGATATAATTGAGGCTATAAAAGTACATAATGAACTCGCAGAAGGAGTTGCCGCCAGAACTAAGCCGCTCCATTTTGCACTAGCAGCGGGAGAAACGATAACCGGTTTAATAACAGCAACCGCCTTGGTATATCCGGACAAAAAACTTTCCAGTGTAAAGACCAGATCGATCAGCAAGAGAATGAAGGAAAAAGCCTTTGCCGCATCGGTTAATCGTGAAGTAATAATGGAATGTGGAAAACTGGGTCTTGGTATTGATGAGTTCGCACAAATATCCCTTGATGCAATGTGTAAGATCAGTGAACAGCTGGGGTTGTAACACGGCATTACCTTAACATTAGCTGTAAACATCAAACTGTTAACCCAAGTACAAAACGTTACACTTTTTATCACAAAACCTTAAGCTATTTTACTCATATTAAATAAATTTATCCAATAATTACAACATAGTTACACTATTCATTCCCTTTGGCATGTCAATTGCATTATATAAAAACAGTATACGAAAAACAATCGGGGAGGGCCACTCCTTAATGTTTCAAATGATCCTCATGATGTGTCTTTTGACTAGCCCAGTGTCGTCAACAGATCAACCATTCACAGTTGGAATGAGGTTACTTAAACCTATAATCGCCACTCAAGTCCGTGGACTTGATTTTCCGGATGCAGAAGCCGGGATCGGCCATAATCTGGTGGTTAACCCAACAAGTGAAAACGCTGCTGTGTTTGAGCTGACAGGTAGTAGGAATGCTGTAATAAGCAGTACCGTTCTAGAAAGCAGCATCACTCTTAGCTCTCCTAGTTCCGGTACCTCGATCACTATCGATGGCTTTAAGGTAACAGCTCCCTCTGCCATAAACGATCAAGGAAAGGCGACAATAAAGATCGGGGGAACAGCTCATGTAGATGCTGAGGCTCAAGAAGGTGACTATAGCGGGTCGGCCACGCTAAGAGTAGTATACTTGTAATTGATAAATACTGATCGTCATAATAAATTAAGAAAAAAGGGAAGGGCTATTCATGTTCAGTAGGACTTTTATAACTTTCCAGGATGAATATGAACAATGTTTGAAATATTATCTTGCCGACAACAATAAACAAAATGCAAAAAATGCTCGAGAGATGGGTCTTAAGGCAGTTGAGACTAAGATCGAATTGATCGACATATCAAGGATACATCACGACGCCATTAAGAAAATACTGGAGCAGCAAAAAGAGGTAAAGGACTGTTTATTGTTGATCAATAGATCTGAACAATTTCTTCAGGAAGTCCTAACTCCTTTTGAGGATAAGCACAGCGAGCTTGAGAAAGTGAATATGGAACTTGGTACCTTCTCACGCATCCTTACTCACGATCTGTGTTCCCCTTTAAGGAACATAACAGGTTTTGGTAAGATATTGAAAGAGGAGAGTGGTGCTTTACTCAACGATAGAGGGAAGGATTTTTTGACCAGGATTATCTTTAGCGCAGAAAAGGCAAATAAACTAATTGATTGCCTATTCAAACTATCTACAATAACAAAAAAGGAACTTGCCATCAACACCGTCAATCTAAGTGATATCGCTAAAGAGCTTGTAAATGAGCTAAAATCAAAAGAACCCGAAAGGGACATAGAGTTCTGCATGACGGACGAGATCCTTGTTAAAGGTGATCATGAGCTCCTAAAGGAAGTAATGAACAACCTTTTATGCAATGCCTTTAAATTCACCAGCAAGGTTGAGCATGCAAGAATAGAATTAGGGACTACAGTAAAGAACAGGGAGAACATCTATTTTATAAAAGACAATGGTGCAGGTTTTGACAAAAAATATGCGGACAAACTTTTTGGCGCCTTTCAAAGGCTTCATACAGAAACAGAATTCGCAGGTTGTGGTCTTGGTCTTTTTGCCGTGCAAAAGATAATACAAAAACATGGTGGCAGGACCTGGGCAGAAGGCCAAGAGAATAAAGGTGCGTGCTTCTATTTTACTATCGGTGTCTAACTTTTAAGACCTATCTTGTGCTTTTTCATCCTTCTATATAAAGCGACCCTGGATATTCCAAGTATCTTTGCTGCTTGGCTTATATTGCCGGAAGAGTCCCTAAGAGCATTAACAAGATCTGCCCTCTCCATCTCCTTTAGTGATGTAAGTGTTTGGTGATCTGTTTGAGTAGACCTTCCTATAGCACAGCTTCTAAGACCTCGAGAGGTCCTTCTTGAATCAGTTGATATTAGAAAATTAGAGACCTTTAATTGAGGTTCCTTGCCCAACAAGACAGCCCTCTCTATCACATTATCGAGCTCCCTTATATTGCCCGGCCATTCATATGACTGTAAGAACTTTATAACATCACTGGACAATGAGCCGAATTTTTTATTCTCCTTCTTAGAGGCTATTCTCAAAAAATGTTCTGCCAACAAAGATATATCTTCTTTCCTCTCTCTTAGTGGGGGGATGTATATAGGAAGAACATTAAGTCTGTAATAAAGATCTTCTCTGAACCGCCCTTCCCTCATATCCTCCTCAATGTTCTGATTAGTCGCTGCTATTATCCTAACATCTACTTTTATGGTCCTTAAGCCGCCTACGCGTTCAAACTCTTTATTCTGTATGACCCTAAGTATCTTTGCCTGAAGGTCCAGTGTTAGACATCCGACCTCTTCCAAGAACACAGTGCCGCCATTTGCCTGCTCGAACTTGCCTTCCTTGGCCTTTATGGCTCCTGTAAAAGAACCCTTCTCGTGCCCAAACAACTCACTCTCCAACAGCGCCGTAGGTATGGCAGGGCAATTTATGGTGATAAAAGGATGGTCCTTCCTTGTGCTATACTTATGTATCAGTTCTGCTGTAAAACTTTTTCCTGTACCGCTCTCTCCTCTAAGAAAGACCGGTACATCAGATTGAGATACTATGCTGACCATATTGATCAGCGTGCTAGCACAAGTGCTTGCACCTATTAGCTCTGAGCCAGACCTCATTTGAGCCTCTGTCTTCATCAGCTTTGTCATTTCATGGAGCTTTTGTATTTTCTTAATAAGTTCTTTATTGTCCGCTGTCTTTGGTATGTAGTCAGAAGCTCCGGCACTCATTGCAGCGACTATTATCTTTGAATCATCCCTAACACTTATCATAACTATGGGGATATTGGGATAAGACCTTTTTATCTCAGCCAGGATATCTATACCAGACCTCCCAGGGATTATCACATCAAGTAGAATAACGTCCGGGCTAAAGGTCTCAATGTTACTTATTACATTCTTAGTATCGTGAATACATTTTACAAGATAAGCATTTTTTTCCAGGGCATCGGTTAAAAGCAGGCAAAAATCCCTGTCATCATCTATAATAAGTACCTTTAACTCTTGTAACTCTTTTGACATCAACACCCCCGGACACTTCGTTACATTATAGAACACTTAGCCCAGACTAACAATAACTATAAGCTAAATCTTTACATACAGTTACGCTACTAAGCAACTGGTACAATAAATGCATTAATATAAATGAGGGCCACGGGGGGATAAAATGAAAAGGAATAAGAACAAGACCATCCTCGTAGTTAATGGTGTGGCCAGCAAAAGGTTCATAAGTAAGGAGGCCCTTGAGCAAGAAGGCTTTTCTGTAGAAGCTACAGATAGCTGGTCTGATGCAAGAGAAAAAATAGCAGAGGGCGGACTTGGCCTGGTAGTACTCGACCTTAATATGTTGCAAGACAACAATCTCGAGATAGTTGATATGATATCTTCCTTGAAGTTCAGAACGAACTAAGGAAATTCAACCACGGAGAGCCAAAAGTCCTCTATCGCCTTTATTACGGTAAGCAAACCGTCAAGATCTATAGGCTTTGACACATAACAATTCGCGCCAAGCATATAAGCCTGTAGGATATCCTCTTTAGCTTTTGAACAACTCATGACTATGATCGGTATGAGTTTTGTTTCTGGAGTAGACCTTATCTCACTTATAACTTCTCTACCACTTTTTCTGGGTAGATTAAGATCCAACAATATCAGATCCGGTTTTGGGACAGACGCATATCTACCTTGTCTTTTGAGGAAATCCATGGCTTCTGCACCATCACGAACGAACCTGATCTCCGTCTTTATCTTGGCATTCTTTAACGCTTCAGTGGTTAAAAATACGTCGCCGTCATTATCCTCTATCATTAATATCTGCGTCGGTCTTTTTTCCATACAAGCTCCTATTAGACACCTTTAGGCCGGAATAGAGAAGTAAAATGTTGCACCCTGACCTTCTTTTGATTCCACCCAAATACGTCCATTATGATATTCCACTATCTTCTTGCAAATGGCAAGTCCAATGCCAGAACCCTTATCCTCCTCTTTTATGTGGAGCTTAAAGAATACAGTAAATATCTTTTCAAAGAATAATTTTGAGATACCAATACCGTTATCCTTTACACAAAACACCCAAGAATTATTATCCTTGTATGCCCTTATATGTATCTTAGGGGCCTTGTCCCCTGTGAACTTGATAGCGTTAGCTATCAGGTTTTGGAACAGCTGTACTATCATCGTAGGATCGACCTTTACCACAGGTAACTCATCGTGAGTTATCTCTGCTTTGGACTCCTCTATATCCATTTTAAGATTGTCCATGGCTATGCCCAAAGGCTTTGTCATCTCTGTAAGCTCAAAGCTACGTATACTAGATCTGTTTATATGTGAATAATCCAACAGTGCATCTATCAATTGCCCCATTTGTTTTGCTCCGTCTACGACGAACTGAATATATTTTTGTCCCTCAGCATCTATTTTATCCTTATATTTTTTCTCAAACAGTTGCATAAAGGAGACTATCATCCTAACAGGTTGCTTAAGGTCATGGCTGGTCACATATGCGAATAACTCTAGTTCCTTGTTTATCTCGTAAAGTTCTCCTGTTCTTTTCTGTAAGGAACGCTCTGAATGCAGATGTTTTTCTATCTCTAATTTAAGCTCTTCATTAAGCCTGGTAAGCTCAGCTTCAGCATCTAAACGTCTATTTATCTCTATCCTCAGGAACATGAATATAGATATAAAGAGCAAGATACCTAGTATGCTGCCGCCTAGCATTATCGCTACGCCAGTACTGAACTCTTTCTGTTTCTTTGCGCTATATTCGAGTTTCAGCT
>CAYVOB010000045.1:0-10538 GCA_964452945.1 uncultured Bdellovibrionales bacterium | reverse complement strand
TTAAGGGCTGGGTTTACAATACTAGGGCAACGGGTAAGAATGTTAAGTTTATAAGACTTAGGGACGGTACCGGTATAGTACAGTGTGTCCTTGTTAGGGGAGAAGCAGAGGACCAATATATTGATGCCTTTGCCGAACTTACACAGGAGACTTCCCTTGAGCTGGTTGGGCTTGTGAGAGCTGACGTTAGGGCACCGGGCGGGGTAGAGATATCCGTTAAGTCGTTCAAGATAGTTTCAAAGAGTATCGATTATCCAATAACACCAAAGGAGCACGGTACACCATTCCTTATGGAGAATAGGCATCTTTGGCTCCGTTCCAGAAAACAGATCGCGATAATGAAAGTTAGGGCAAGGACAATAAAGGCCATGAGGGACTTTCTTGATGCTAAAGGCTTTGTGGGGCTTGAAAGTCCTATACTTACTCCTAACTCCTGCGAAGGTACTTCCACACTTTTTGCCTGTGACTATTTTGGAGAGCAAGCTTTTCTTACACAGAGCGGTCAACTTTATGCTGAGGCATCAGCTATGGCTCACGGTAAGGTATATACTTTTGGCCCTACTTTTAGGGCGGAAAAATCAAAGACTCGTCGGCATCTTACAGAATTCTGGATGTTAGAACCAGAGATGGCTTTTTACGATCTGGACATGAACATGTCGTTAATAGAGGAGTTCGTAGAGCACGTGATTCAAACAGTTGTTTCCGAGTGTAAGGAACAACTCGAAATATTGGAAAGGGATGTGTCAAAGCTCGAGTGTGTAAAGAGACCGTTCCCCAGGATAAGTTATTTAGAGGCTGCAGACATATTGGAAAAGGAATGTAATGATTTTGTGAGGGGTGGTGATTTTGGTGCAGCTCACGAGACCATAATCTCTGAAAAATTTGGCAAACCTGTTTTTGTTTATGATTTCCCAACTGCGATAAAAGCCTTTTATTTTAAGAAGGCCAAAGATCCCAACTATGCAAGAGGCTGTGATCTACTTGCACCAGAAGGTTTTGGTGAGATAGTTGGAGGAGGCCAAAGAGAGGATGATTACGAAAAACTTGTTGAGGATATAAAAAAGGAGAAACTCAACATGGACGAATATAAATGGTACCTGGACCTAAGAAAGTATGGCAGCGTTCCACACTCAGGTTTTGGAATAGGTATAGAAAGGACCGTTGGATGGATCTGCGGCGTACATCATGTAAGAGAAGCTATTCCGTTCCCAAGAACGATAAATAACCTAAGACCATAAAAGAATGAAAGTCTTTTTGTTAAACCTTGGTTGTCCAAAGAATCAAAAAGATGGAGAAGTTGCCCTTGCCTCTTTTCTGAAAGGTCATTTTCTGTATACGAGCAAAGCTAAGGATGCAGATGTTATAATCGTTAATACATGTGGTTTTATAGATGAGGCAAAAAAAGAGAGTATTGCAGAGATCCTTAACGCATCCGTTTATAAGAATAAGGGCAAATGTAAGACCCTTGTTGCGACAGGTTGTTTGTCCCAAAGGTACAGCGAAGAATTAATGAAAGAACTTCCGGAAGTTGATATCTTCTTGGGAGTGAGCACTTATCATAAGGCCTACCAAGCATATCAAGAGTTCTTAGAGAAAGGCTCACGCATATGCTGGATAGAAGCCCCAGGTTATATACACGATAAGCATGAGCATCTCCGCACATTAATGGATGTTGGATACGAGCCTGAAACTAATAAGTTCAGTGCGTACGTTAAGATCTCCGAGGGCTGCGCATCCTCCTGTACTTATTGTTCTATACCCAACATTAGGGGTAATCTTATTTATAGGCCAATTCAAAATGTAGTCGACGAAATAAGGTTCCTTACAAAAAAGGGAGTTAAGGAAATAGTGTTGATAGCGCAGGACCTTACGGCAGATAAAAAATATCTAAAGGACCTGATAAGGTCATTGGCCTGTAAAAAAAAGAACGAGCGTCCTGAATGGATGAGATTGATGTACTGCAATCCATGGGGGGTGGACAGTGAATTGATCGAACTTATTGCAAAAGAGGATTGGATAGTTAAGTATATTGACATGCCTATACAGCACATATCTGCCGATGTTCTAAAACGTATGGGAAGAAAAGGCGGTCCACGGGATATAAGACAGAACCTTACTCTTTTAAGGGATGCAGGGATAACGATAAGGAGTACTCTGCTGCTTGGTTTTCCTGGCGAGACAGAAAAGGATTTTAATGAATTGCATAGTCTGGTATCTGAAAGATGGTTCCATTGGCTAGGTCTTTTTGTTTACTCCCCCCAAGATGGAACCCTTGCTAGTTCTATGTCTGGCCAGGTGCCCTTTAAGGTGGCAGTAGAAAGAAGGAATGAACTTGACAGACTGCAATTTGATATTACAAAGACCATAAATGAGGGGTACATAGGCAGGTCCTTTAAGGCTATTGTATCAGGCAAGGCTTTGGAGGAAGGTTATTTAGAGGCCAGGATATCCTGCCAGGCTCCTATTATTGATGGTGTTGCGCTCTTTAAGGGAAGGTCGTGTGACACCCCGTTTGTTGATCTGAAGATAGATGATACAAATGGTTTTGATTTATTTGCAAGAGTTTGCTAATTGATTAAAATGTCTTTAAGGAGGAAGGGAACATGGCCAAAAAGATAAAGAAGGCTAAGAAGGTTAAAATAGTAAAGAAGCCGGTAAAAAAAGCTGCAAAAAAGGCCTCTGTTAAAAAAGTGGTAAAAAGATCTGCTACAAAAAAAGCAGCACCCAAAAAGGTTGCATCAAAAAAGGTTGCTCCCAAAAAAGCTGCTCCAAAGAAAATAAAAGCCGTTGTAAAGAAACCAGATAAGAAGGTCGCTGCTAAACCTGTAGTGCAAGCAAAGGCAGTAAAGGTAGAAAAACCGGTTAAAAAGGCAACAACTCCTGAAAAAGTTAAGCCAGGTAATAAATTCGTGTCTGAAGAACCTGTTCCTACAATAGACGATTTTGTAGAGGAAAGAAGTTTTAAAAAGGATAGTTCTCTGCTCCTGGACGAATCAGAAGTTCTGGATGATGCGGACTTTTTGAACGATGAAGATGATGATCTCGACGGAGTTACAAAGCCTGCCAAAAAAGATGAAGAAGAGGATTTTGATTATACAATAGATGATGATACCAGCTGGTCAGAGGAAGAAGACCTGTCCGAGGATGAGGAAGAACTTGACGAGGATGAAGAGGAAGACCTCGACGAAGATGGGGAAGAGGATGATTTCGGAAAGGACGATGATGACGATGACGATCCATCAAGCAGACGCGGCGGATTTTATTGATTAGTATACTGATTTTCCTTTAGCATCTATAGCAACAAGGAGCGGAAGTTTTTTTACTGTGTACTTTCGTATGGCTTCTGGGCCTAGTTCCTTAAAGGCGATAATTTCACCTTTTTCAAAGAAAGATGATAAGTAGGCGGATACCCCGGACATCATTACAAAATAAGGGGCTTTATACTTTTTTATAAGCTCTACTGCATCTTTTGTCCTGTTCCCTTTACCGACGGAAGCTATGACACCATGCTCAAGCAGGAACTCCAGTGAATTGTCCATTCTCTTGCTCGTGGTGGGGCCTATTATTATTTGCTCACCCTCTGTTGGAGCTCCATACAATATAATACTCCCTTTGAGTCTTGTTGAGAGTTTGCTGCTTTCTTGATCCGGCTCCATAAGTTTTATTGCAGAGGAGTCCCTTAGAGTTATGACATCCCCACTGTACTCTATCCATTCCCCTGCTTTTAGATCTTTTATAGTTTCAAGGTTCTTACTGTCTATTTTAGTAAAAGCTATCTTCATAAGGTAAGCTCCCCTTTTCTGGCAGAGTGGCATAAGATGCTGACAGCTACGTTCATAGTTGCCATGTGTCTTGGAAGAGCCTCTATGAAGATATCCATTATAGTACAATTACCGCCCAAACCCATTGTGCCAACATTTGATCTGTTAAGTTCTAATTTCAGCTCTTTCTCTCTTTTTGCATAGACGACATCAGGGTTCCTGTTACCTATCTTCCTGAATAACGCTTTTTTGGATGCCAATGCGGCTTGTTCAATGGTCCCTCCGACGGCTATGCCTATCAATAGAGGAGGGCAGGCGTTTATACCTTTTTCCTTCACTAGGGTGTTTACATATTTTTTTACGCCCTCAAAGCCTTCTGAAGGGTTTATTGAGGTCACTCCACTTGCGTTCTCACTGCCGCCACCCTTAGCCATGAATTTTATCCTAAGTTCATCAGAATCGTTATGCTCAATATGTATAGTGGCGGGTGTATTATCACCTGTGTTCTGACCGTTGATGGGCTCGTTTATAATGGAAGGGCGCAGTTTCTTTTGTGAATAAACTTCTGAAACAGCCCTATTAATAAGTTCCTTTATATCGATTCCGCCCTCTATCTCTATTTTACCCAGCTCAACAAAAAAGATACTTATACCGGTATCCTGGCACAAAGGTAATTTTTTACTTTTTGCTATTTCATAGTTCTTGATGATCGCTTCCAAGAGAAGCTTCTCCTGCTCGCCCGAGGCTTCTGCAACAGATCTCTTTATGGCAGTTATCACATCCTGCGGCAAACAGTAGCTCGTTTGCATTATTAGTGCCTTTAGCTCGTTAACGATCCTTTCAGGTTCTATTTTTTTAGTTATCATAAGTGTATAAAAATACTTGATGCTTAATGAATACACTTTTGTCAAACGATAATTTAAAAAAACTTTGATTTTGTAACTGGCTTATTTCCCTACAAAAAATTTTTTTAATTGGCTTGTCCTTTTTGTTCGTTGACAACTTTTTATGTTCTGATTATATATCCAACACTCGTTAATTAAAGAAACGCAATTTGGGGGGAGAACTTGAGCATATCGACGACACTACGCAACGGAAACTCGTATTTTCAAGTAATAGAAAAGTATTCAGTCATCCTTAGACAACTTTCATTTATTCATCCCACGGTCCTTAAGGATTTTAATGGAGAGCTGGAAGGCCTAGTGAACAAAATAGACACTCTTATAATAGAAGTGGAGAACGCAGACTCTAAAACAGACAAGATGTTCGAGCTTAGGCGTTTGACCTATCAGCTTGAGGACCTTGTTAATTTCAAGATGATACAAAGATATAACCAGATACTTGATGGTGTTAAGGTCGTTCCGCAGGAAAGACCAGCTACCGTATCTGTTAATGTGGACAAGGAACAGCAGACAGTGGTCATGAAGGTAGATGACTCTGTCAAGAATCCCAAGGAAGTCTGGGAGAGTGTATCCGGCTATCTTAAACAGCATCTTAACGTCCATACATACAATGTATGGGTGAAACCTATAGAATATCATTCATGTGAAGAGAACAAGATCAAGATCATGGTCCAGAACCAGTTCTACAAGAACTGGCTGGAAGACCATTGTTCAAGATTGATTAAGAAGCACCTGGATGATATAAAGAGTGGGTTCGAGGTAATGTTCGTAACCAATTAGGATCTCGAACTTTTAAAGGTGTATCTAATGCGGATCCTTGTCCCTATTTGTTTTCTCACATTATTGTTGTCGCTGTTCTCCTGTTCCAGTATAGAAAGGATACAGGGTGCGGACAAGGCGGAGACGTATTATTTAAGGGGAGAGGCATATCTTAAGGAGGGTCAGTATGAACAGGCCCTTGAAAAATTCAGCCTCGTTAAGAACAAATTCCCCTACAGCAAATATGCTTTGGACGCCGAATTAAAGATGGCAGATACTTACTATCAGAAGGGCGACTATCTTGAGGCACAAAAGCTGTACTCTCTATATTCTGAATTCCATCCCCAGGACGGGAAAAGGGATTATGCGCTTTTCCAGAGCGGGATGAGTTATTATGATCTTGTCCCTTCGGCGATAGACAGGGATATGAGCTACGCCAAAAATGCGCTTACTGAGTTCAAGTCCATGATGGTGCTATATCCAGGCTCGACATACTTTAATGATGCATTGAACAAGTATACGGATCTTAAGGTACGTCTTGCAAAAAAAGAGATATACATAGGCGATTTCTACAGGAAGAGAAAAGCTTACGATGCTGCAATAGCAAGATATAAGACTGTGATAGACGAATACGCAGACCTTGGCTTTGATGAAAAAATGTATTACGAGGTTGCTGACTGCTATGCAAAGCTTGAGCAAAAGGAAGAAGCCAACTACTACATCGATATGCTCTTAATAAAGTTCCCTGCTGGAGAATATGCCGCTAAGGCAAATAAACTCAAAGAGGGTCTTAATTAGTATGGATAAAAATAATACAGCCTCTGTACTTAGGGAAGTAAAGAGACTGATATCAATAAACAAGCTTAATGATGCCAGAATGTTGATTCAGCCTCTTATAATGGAACATAGGAACGACCACAGGGTATTTTCGTTACTTGGTAATATCTACCATCGTCAGGGTGAGTTCTCCAGAGCGATAAAGAACTATAAGACAGCCTTGGACATCAACTCACGTGATGTAGAGACCGCGATCAACCTTGCCTTGATATATAACGATCTTGGAAAATATGAGCAGGGAGCAGAGCTTTATTCCAAGGCTATTAACGTGATGAAGGACTTAGAGGTTGCCAATAAGACGGCTATGGGAAACAACGAGGATACAAACTCCATGTTTGCGGTACAACATGCGAACCTTGGGGAACTTTACCTCAGATACAATAGGGCAGAAGAGGCCTTGAGGGAACTTGAGAGGGCCTTGGAACTGGCTCCCGAATCGTATAAATTCTACGTCGAACTTGCAGAGGCACTTTCTAGGCTTGGTAAGAGGGATATTGCAATAAAGAAGCTTAATTTTGTTAAGGCTAAACGTCCAGATATTTATGAGGCAAGGGTTAAACTGGGACATCTTCTGTTCCTTGAGGGCGAGGTTGGCCCGGCAGTTGAGGAGTGGGGAGCCGTCCTCAAAGACAACCCTGGCAACGTTGAGGCCAAAATGTACCTAAAAATGGCAGAAGATAACTCCATCCTGCCTTGACATAACAACTGCTTTTATCTATAACGCTACCTGTTAACGTTTTTAAAACTTGGGAGGTAATATTTATGAAAAAATTTTTATTGATCGCAGTTAGTTTGCTTTTTGTGGCAGCATGCTCAAGCAAGGGAGAAGTGAAGGATGAAGCAACGACAGGTACTTCTGTTAAAGCTTATGGCGCTACCGGAAGTGACGCAGGACAGGCTGGTGAACTAAAATCCATAAACTTTGGCTTTGATGAGTTCTCATTGTCCATGGTAGCAAAGACGATATTGAAGAAGAACGCAGAATGGTTGAAGAACAATAAGGACGTTAATGTTCAGGTAGAAGGTCACTGTGACAATAGAGGCACAATTGAGTATAACATCGCTCTTGGTGAAAAAAGAGCTAGCGCTGTTCAGAATTATTTGACGGCTATTGGCGTAGCAGCTGGCAGAATAAGCACGATCAGCTATGGTAAAGAGAGGCCTTTGGATACAGAAGATACAGAAGCAGCTTGGGCAAAGAACAGAAGAGCTAACTTTGTTCTTATAAATAAATAAAGAGTTCCATGAGGATATTAATTCTTATAGGGGGGATCTTTTTGATCCCCCTTGTTTTTTCGTGTGCTACCGGAGGTGGCAGCGATTCTGTAATGCTTAAAAAAGCGACGGCAGAACGCGCCGTTAATGCTGCTCAGGTGGCTATGGCGCCGTATTCAAAATGTCCTACAGCAGTTAAGAACTATTTTGATGCAGAAAGTTCACTAAAACAGGCTCAGGGTTATATGATGAACCAATATAACTGGGACTCCGCCGGCAGATACTTTGATCAAGCTATAAAACTTGCAGAACAAGCGGAGGAGGACGCAACCCTCTGTGACAAGAAATAAACTACCAATACTGATATTACCGTTACTGTTGACTGGGTGTGTTGCCCACACTTCTTCTATAGGTATAAAACAGGAGCAGGACGTTTCTACCACTATCAGTGAACTACAAGTGGCTGTTGCCAATAATGCACAGAGTATAGAAGACCTAAAACTAGAGAATGCTAAGATGCGTGGTGATATAGAGAAGTTGGAGTATCAGATAAAGCAGAACGAAGCAGCCATGGCCAAGAATAAGATAGCAGAGGAAGAACAGGTCGAGGACAACAAACTAGACCAAGAGGTCATTGGTAATATAGATATAGATGAACAGTATAAACTGGCCAGAAAGCATCATGATCAGAATGATTATGCCGAGGCTGAAAAATATTATAAGGCTATAGTGGGTAGCAAGTCAGTTTGGTATGATGAGAAAGCGATGTTCTTTTTGGGTAAGATGTATGCTGACTCAGGACAATATAAGAAAGCTATTATCTCATTCCAGGAATTCATAGATAAGTATCCTAAGTCAAAGAACGTCGCTAATGCAATATATGCACAAGCGGAGTCGTTCCTTGCCTTAAACCAAAAAAAAGATGCAGAGGTCTTTTTTAAGGATATCGTTCAAAGATTTCCTCGTACAAAAGAGGCTTCTCTTGCCCGTAAAAGGCTAAAGGCTTTATGAGTGGGTTCTTACTTGGAATAGAGACCTCGTGTGATGAAACTTCTGCAAGCATTATGACCAGCGATGGTGTTTCTCTTTCAAATGTTATCTACTCCCAAATAGAGCTTCATAACCGCTATGGTGGGATAGTCCCTGAACTTGCTTCGCGTGATCACGCGCTTAAAATAGAAACGGTAGTACAGGATGCTTTTAAAATAGCCAAGTTGAACCCTTCCCAAATATCAGCAGTAGGAGTAACAGCCGGGCCGGGACTTCTTGGCTGCATATTGGTAGGTCTTTCTTTTGCAAAAGCGTTCGCACTTGCAAGGGATATACCATTGATGGGTGTTGACCATGTCAGGGCCCATGCACTTTCTGTAATGATAAAAAAAGATCCTGAGGACGTATGTAAGCCTGAGTATCCTTTTCTTGCAATGGTGGTCTCTGGTGGGCATACATCAATCTATATGGTCAATTCGGTGTTTGATATACAGAGACTTTCCTCTACCGTCGATGATGCAGCCGGAGAGATTTTTGACAAAGTTGCTCGTTTTATGGGCTTGGGCTATCCCGGCGGTAAGATATTAAGTGATCTTGCAAAACAGGGTGACAAAACAAAATTTAAATTCTCAAAACCAAATGTAAAGGGCAGGGTATATGATTTTAGTTTCAGTGGTCTTAAAACAGCGGCTATAAATTATGCAAAGACACTTGATCCTGATAGTAATGATTTGAAGGATCTCGCTAGTGGTTTTCAAGAGATCATTTGCAATACACTTGTTGACAAGATGATAATGCTTGCTGAGGAGAAGGGTATAAAGGACCTTGTAATAGGTGGCGGTGTTGCCGCTAACTATAGGCTCAGGGAACTTTTGAACGAACGTGCTAAGGCGGCAGGATTCTCCTCTTGGCTCGTACCTGTGGAATATTGTACTGACAATGCAGCTATGATAGCTAACTATGCAAGGTTATCCATAACAAAAGGTCAGCGTGGTTTTACTAATGAGATGGCAAAGATACCTGCTTATTCAACAACAAGAAAATGAACTTTTATAAGAAGAAATCTTTAGGTCAGCATTTCTTAATAGACGAGGATCTTTCGTCAAAAATAGTTACAGCTGCTGCAATAGGTCCAAAAGACACCGTTATAGAGATAGGCCCTGGCAGGGGGGCACTGACCCGTCATTTTAAAAGATATGCTCCAAGGCGTGTCATACTTATCGATCTGGACCAAAGATGTTGCGAAGAGCTCAGACGGTCTTATCCCAACTATGATATTGTAAATACCGACGCTGCCAACTTTGATCTTAGTTCACTCTTAAAGAGCAAGGATGAACAGTTAGTTATAGTAAGTAATCTTCCTTACAATGCATCTACAGCGATACTGGAGAACTTGATATCTTATCGCTCACATATCGATAGGATGGTCCTAATGTTCCAAAAAGAAGTAGCGGAAAGGATAATGGCAGATCCAGGTAATGCTGATTACGGACGTCTCACTCTTTTATCCAAAGAGTTTTATGATGTCACAAAACTATTCATACTAAAACCAAGGGCCTTTTCTCCACCTCCAAAGGTGGATTCAATGGTCGTGACCCTAAAGAGAAGGGCAGAACCGCTGTTTGAGATATTGGACAGGACCATGTATGATAGGGTTACCAAACAAGTATTCTCTAATAGAAGGAAAATGTTACGACGTTCTTTGAGGGCCGTCGTTGAACAAAGCATGCTTGACCTTGTAGCTACCGACTGCGGTATTGATGTTGAAAAAAGACCTCAGGACCTTGAACCTCAAGAGTTCGCAAAACTAGTGAATTTTATAAGCAGTCTTAATAGAAATTAAAAAGCATAAATCTAATAAAATTAAAAAGTTACATTCCTTATTATATATAATTATATTTAAATAAATATTATTAATATTATAATATATATTTATATAATTCAAAAAAACTTATTTAATATATAAAAAATACAAAATAACTACTTTTAATTATCAAAAAAGTTAATTTATAGAAAATTTTTTAAAATATATTTTTAAATTAGTGTTGACTTAATGTTTATTATGCATTCATAT
>CAYVOB010000044.1:0-10574 GCA_964452945.1 uncultured Bdellovibrionales bacterium | reverse complement strand
AATTTTTCCAAAACAAAAAAATATAGAGAATCACTTACTAGAGATAACGCAAGATCGGATCTTAGGATAGGCAAATGGAATAACTGGCTGGCAGAAAGAAAGGCTGCTAGGAATGCAAAAACGGCCGACAAAGCTCATGAAGTGGCAACTACTCAATACGAAGCACAGGTTACCTACGCAGCTTGTTTAGGTATGGATGGTAACGGTAGTGAGCTTGAAATGGAACTTGCTGGCGGAAGCAGTGTAACAAAGCTTGCTAGAGCTTGCAGAGCTGCATATCCACAGTTCGACACAGTACTTGGCGAGGCTACGGCTGCAGCAATGGCTGCTTACTTTCAGGCTAAGATGAGCGCAGGCTTGTAATTAAAATATTATATAAAAATACAAAAGGGTGGCTTTAAAAAGCCACCCTTTTTTTATGTCCGAATACATACCCTTGACTATTGTTTTTTTTCAGATTTTAATTCATCCGGCCTTAAGGGGGACAGTATGCCGGTTGATGATCTTGGAAAATTAGTATCACTTTGTAAAAGAAGGGGCTTTGTGTTCCAAAGCTCAGAGATATATGGGGGGCTTGGCAGTTGCTGGGATTATGGTCCATTGGGCGCTGAGCTTAAACGCAACATAAAGAACCTTTGGTGGGAGTCAATGACAAGGAGGCAGGACATCGTAGGGATAGACGCCTCCATCCTTATGCACCCAAAGGTATGGGAAGCCTCTGGCCATATAGAGAACTTTACGGATCCTTTGGTAGACTGCAAAAAATGCAAACAGCGTTTTAGAGAGGATATGGTCCCTAAAAAAGGTGTCTGCCCTAATTGCGGCGGAGAGCTTACAGAACCTAGGCTGTTCAACCTCATGTTCAAGACTTTTATGGGCCCTGTGGAGGATAACGCCTCTGTGGTCTATTTAAGACCGGAAACAGCACAGGGCATTTATGTGAATTTTTTGAATGTACAATCGACGATGAGGGCAAAAGTCCCATTCGGTATAGCACAGATCGGAAAGGCATTCAGGAACGAGATAACACCGGGGAACTTCATCTTCCGTACGCGCGAGTTCGAGCAGATGGAAATGCAGTTCTTTGTAAAACCCGGGGACGATGATAAGTGGATGGACTACTGGAAGGAAGAGAGAATGGCTTTCTACAAGTCCATAGGTATAACGAACGAAAAACTAAGGTTCCATCAACACGCAGGCGGAGAGCTTGCGCACTATGCAAAGATGGCCTTTGACATAGAATATGAGTTCCCTATCGGCTGGCAGGAGATAGAAGGGATACATAACAGGACTGATTTTGACCTGGGGCGTCATATGAAATATTCAACAAAGAACCTTATGTATCATGATGAGGTGGCGAACGAAAAATACACTCCATATATCATAGAGACCTCTGCAGGCTGTGACAGGTTCCTGTTGGTAACCCTCGTTGATGCTTACAGGGAAGAACAGGATAATGAGGGCCTGAGGGTCGTTATGGGCTTCCATAAAAAACTGGCTCCTGTAAAGGTCGCAGTGCTTCCTCTAATGAAAAAGGACCCTGTTGAGCCGTATGCAAGACAGGTCTATGAGCTGTTCATCAAAAATACCAGTTACAACGTACAATATGATGTGACGGGTTCCATAGGCAAACGTTATAGAAGACAGGATGAGATAGGAACCCCGTTCTGTGTAACAGTTGACTTTGAATCCATAGAGGATAAAAAGGTCACTGTCCGTCACAGGGACTCCATGGCACAGGATAGGATCGCGGTGGAGAACCTTGTTGCCTACATAGACGACCAGATGAAAAAGTAAAATAACAAAAAAAGGCAGCTTTGCCTAATCATACAAGGAGAAAAAAAGATGAGTAAAAAGAATGTGTATTTTTTTGGTAGTGGGACCGCCGAAGGCGATCCAAAGGACAAGAACCTGTTCGGCGGCAAGGGCGCCAATCTTATGGAAATGACCAAGATAGGGCTTCCGGTGCCTCCGGGATTCACCATCACAACAGAGATGTGTACTGAATATTATACGAACGGTAAAAAACTCTCTGACGAGCTCGTAAAGGAGATAAAGGAAGCTGTTTCCAAAGTTGAAAGATCAACAGGCAAAAAATTCGGCGATGCCAGTAATCCTCTGCTTGTTTCTGTTCGTTCAGGAGCAAGGGTGAGTATGCCTGGAATGATGGATACAGTTCTAAACCTTGGGCTTAACGATACCACTCTCGCTGGTCTTGTACAGGCTTCAGGCAACGAAAGGTTCGTATATGACTCATACAGAAGGTTCATCCAGATGTACTCCGACGTAGTTATGGGCATGGATAGCGAAAAGCTTGAACATATCCTTACGGAAATGAAAAAAGCCAGGGGAGTAAAACTTGATACAGAACTTTCTGCAGGCGATCTTAAAGAGCTCTGCGTGGTCTTCAAGAATGAAGTTAAAAATGTGATCAAACACTCCTTCCCTGAGAGTCCAGAGGAACAGTTATTAGGAGCTGTAAAGGCAGTATTTGAATCATGGAACACAGAAAGGGCATGCGTATATAGAAAGATGTACGGATATTCAGACAGTTGGGGAACAGCGGTCAACGTGCAGGCGATGGTCTTTGGTAACATGGGCGACGACTGTGCCACCGGAGTTGCCTTCACACGTAACCCTTCAACAGGAGAGAATGTTCACTATGGTGAATTCCTTATCAATGCACAGGGCGAGGACGTAGTTGCAGGTATAAGGACCCCTCAACCAATAAACAAGGAGAGTGTGGACCCATCCAACCCTCTACCAAGCCTTGAGAGCGTAATGCCTAAGGTCTATAAAGAACTCGCCGGTGTTTTTGATATATTGGAAAAACATTACAAAGACATGCAGGACATAGAGTTCACCATCGAAAGGAATAAGCTATATATGCTACAGACCAGGAACGGAAAACGTACTGCGGCTGCTGCTGTTAAGATAGCCTGCGACATGGTAGACGAAAAACTAATAGATGAAAAGACAGCGGTGCTTCGTGTGGCTCCGGATCAGGTAGATCAACTGCTTCACCCGACACTTGACCCAAAGGCTCCAAAAAAATCCATAGCCAAGGGTCTGCCAGCTTCACCAGGAGCTGCTACAGGCTCTATAGTATTTTCTGCAAAGGATGCAGAGATCTGGGCAGATCAAGGCAAGAAAGTAATACTTGTAAGATATGAGACCAGCCCAGAGGACATCAAGGGTATGGTCGCTGCAGAAGGTATCTTGACCGCTCTTGGTGGCATGACCTCTCACGCTGCCGTTGTTGCACGTGGAATGGGAAAATGCTGTGTGTCCGGTTGCGGAGCAGTGGTTATAAGCGGAAAAACACTTACAATAAGCGGGAAGACATATAAAGAGGGTGACATTATCACCCTTGATGGCTCCACCGGTAATGTTTACGAGGGTGATGTCCCAAAGATAAAAGCGGAACTGAGCGGCAACTTTGGGCGCATCATGACCTGGGCAGACAAATACAGAAAGTTGAAAGTAAGGACCAACGCCGATACTCCACACGACACAAAGGTAGCGCGTGAGTTCGGGGCAGAAGGCATTGGCCTTTGCAGGACAGAGCATATGTTCTTTGAAGGCGACAGGATAGTCGCTGTAAGAGAGATGATACTCTCCTCAACACTGGAAGAAAGGGAAAAGGCGCTGGCAAAGCTTGAGCCTATGCAGACTAAGGACTTTATCGGCATATTCAAGGAGATGAAGGGCTATCCAGTGACGATAAGGCTCTTGGACCCACCACTCCATGAGTTCCTTCCTCACACAGAAAAGGACGTACAGGAAGTCGCAAAGAACATGGACGTGACAGTAGAGATATTGAACGCCAAGGCTAAAAAGCTCCATGAGATGAACCCAATGCTAGGGCACCGTGGCTGTAGGCTTGGCATAACCTTCCCAGAGATATACAAGATGCAGGTCAGAGCAATAATGGAAGCAGCCTGCTGGCTTGTTAAGAACGAGAAGATGGACATAATCCCGGAGATAATGATCCCACTCGTGGGCAAAAAAGAGGAATTTGAGATCATAAGGAAGTATTGTGTAGAGGTCATCGACGAGGTGATGAAAAAGAACAACATCACTCTAAAATACCTCATAGGCACTATGATAGAGCTTCCAAGGGCGGCTGTAACAGCGGGAAGGATTGCAGAGACAGCAGAGTTCTTCTCCTTCGGCACCAACGACCTTACTCAGACCACTTTGGGTGTGAGCAGGGACGATGCCGGGAACTTCTTGCCTGAATATGTTGAAAAGAACATTTACGATGTTGATCCTTTTGTCACAATAGACCAGGAAGGCGTTGGCGAGCTAATGCACTGGGCTATAGAAAAGGGAAGGGCAACGCGTCCTGACATAAAGCTGGGTATCTGCGGGGAGCATGGCGGAGAACCAAGAAGTGTTATCTTCTGCCATAATCTTGGGCTTAATTACGTTAGCTGTTCGCCTTACAGGGTGCCTGTAGCGCGTTTGGCTGCTGCCCATGCAGTTTTAAAGAGTTAATTACGAACTAATATAATAAGATGACTTCAAACCAGACCCTCTGTTTTGAAGTCATCTTGCATGTATAATTGGCGCTCGTTTTGCTATTCATCGCAAAAATAATGTGTTTGTAGCGGATTTAGAGTCTCTTGCTCCGCGAAGCCTCTAAATCCAACAACCACAATTATTTTTGCTTCTTCATGCGCAAAACTCGCTAGTGTTTAAAATGACTTCAAAACAGAGGGTCTGATTTTAAGCCTTAACCATGACATTACCTTGACAATAACCCTTGTAACATTAGCAGCATAGCTGTATAATCCGCGTAGATAGAGCTTTAAAGAGGAGTCCTTATGAAAAAATACATTGACTTTTGTTTAAATTTCTTGTATAATATGAAAAGTAAAAGTTGTACGTATGGGGGTGTATTCATGGATCGCAAGTCAAATCTTTTTATTCTATTATTGTTTGTAGGGATATTTATTTTACCAGGCAGTGTTTTTGCTGCTTGTACCGCAAGCAGTCCTGAAGATTGTACTGCAATAACTGGGTGTGCATGGGTCCCATCAACTACTACCACTTTGAGTAACAGTACGGTTTGCTCTAATGGTGATGCGCAATGTAACCACACAATAACTACAACCGGAGGATACTGCACTACCAGTAGCGCTGCAGGAGTTTCAGGAGCAACTGGTGCAACAGCAACAACAGGAGCAACTGGTGCAACAGCAACAACAGGAGCAACTGGTGCAACAGCAGCAACAGGAGCAACTGGTGCAACAGCAACAACAGGAGCAACTGGTGCAACAGGCTTTACGGGTGTCACAGGTGGAATTGGTGAGAGCACTGGTAACGTAAAAAACTGGGACACTTTTTTGTATGATTGCAGCATGAATGGTGATGCCAAGACTACAGCAGAAACTTGTGGTGAAGTTAGGTTCTACGGTAACAAGAAAGGTGGTGCGGCAGCAACAAGACCTGCAGACGAGGATCAAGCAGCTTTATACGATATATACAAAGAGAGATACAATGCCTGCAAGAAAAAATACGATGCAAAAAAATCAGCTTGGAATCTAGACAAGAAAACTTTGTTTTCAACTATCGAAGAGGCTTGTAGCTATCCTAAGTGTACTTGGATAACAGATGATATTAATGCACCAGTAGGTAAGTGTGTCCCGATACTTCCAAATCCATTCCCTAATGCGACTGTAGAAGTAGATAACAGTTGGGCGTTAAATAAGCCTACTACATCTAATATTGCCACCTTTATTAGTGAAGAGTTTAAAAGGGAAGTAGAGAAAAAAGATTTCTACCTTGGGGATTATTATTCTAAGTGTGTAGATAAATATGGGAAGTTCTCTGCGTCGTTGTGTACAATAGTTTCCACAAATGTTGAATGTACAAAATTAGCGCTGGCTCCAGACATTATAGAGGTCATACAAATAATGTCTAACCAGAATAAAGGCGGTTCGTGTAAGGTCCCTTTATATACAATAAAGGTAGAAGCAGAAACTAAAACGAACGACTGCACCAATACCAATAATAACTCAGAAGAAAAATGTGTAGATCCATGTGTATGGAGCGCAACAGCTTCAACATGTTCGGAACCAGAGACTCCAGAAACCATCTATTACGTCTATAACGATACTTACCTTGGCTTTATACCTCTTACACTCAACAGCAACGATTTAGATGCGGCTACAGAAAGTGCCAACGAGAGACTGGCAACCCCTCGTTGTGACGACGTTAAGTGTAAGAAAGGAAAATTCTGTACAGATGTCCTTGGAAAAAGGTTTAAGATCAATAAGGATACATTCGTAGCTTGGGCTTTGACAGGGAAAACAAATCTCCTTTCAAAAGGGAACCTTAATTTTGCTGATGGCAAGCAGTTCCCGTATTCCATAGAACAGCTAAAAACTATAAGGACATACTGTAAAACGGTGGACGATAACATAAAGTACTGGGCTGCTGAAGAAAAGGACTCCTTTGTTAGGCAACTCGTATATGAAGGTAAGGGAACAAGTTCAGATGTCTGCAGGGTCCTAAATACAGTGTCGGAAAAGAAAACTTTATCTCCGTACCTTAAAGCGGATATCCCTACTGCATATACTAATGTGCTTAAAAGTTTTATAGGAAAAGATTCTAAAGAATCTTGGCTCTGTAAGGATAAAGAAGAGGATAAACAAAAACAAAACGTCCCTCCTGTAAAAAATATACCCCAAAAAGATCCAGGATATAATGATTATGTTAAACCGAACGGGACCAGTGTTCGCAATATGTTTGAAAGGATCGATAACTTCCTTTTTAGCTCGGTCGTTGCCAAGGCGGACGATAAGACAAAAACTTATTACAAAGAATATGCTATGAGCTGGGAAGCACTCCTTGATGAAGAAGTTTCCCCTAACCCAGACATAGTGAAGGATAGGAAAAAAGCAGCTAAGACAAAAACTGCCAAGGACAAGAAGACGAGAAAGAAATGTGATGAAGATGGCGTTTCCTGGGGTAAGAAGCTGCTTTGTGATATTGGTTCTGTTCAGGGAATAACAGCTCTTGGTGTTGTCACACTGCAGGTGTTGGAGTTCTATTGGCAGAAAAAGGCGTGGGAGGAAGATCTTGCATTCCAAAAACTCCAGTTCGAGGAGGGAGAGTGCTACCCTTATAAGGGAGACATATCTACGACGATGCCGTTGACCATAGGCGGTAGAGAGGTCAACTATAGCATGTATGACTTCTGCAAATTGACAGCGTCCGGAGCGTTGGCGTTCTTGGACCCATGTACCTCGCTTACAGCGTCGGGAGCTCCTACTGCAGCTATAGAACGTTGCTATGGGATCTATTCCAGAAGGACCGGCGGGGCCGTCAATTATCCAAGTGCTGCCGGAAATATTGCTTCAGCTGGGACCGGTAATAACAACAACGCTGCTGCTGCCAACAATAATAATGCTGCCGCTGCAACTACTTCGGCGGCGGGGTCGCCAAGTACGGCAGGTACCAGCGCAGGTGCAGCTGCAAGTGCTACTCCGGAGAAAAAATCAAAGAGTTTTGATCAGTCGACCTATCCAGGTTCGTATGGTTATCCTCAAGGTTCTGTAAAGATGACCGGTGACAGATATTATCCGATGGAACAAAGCGGTACTGCTGCAACAAGCTCTACAGCGGGTAAGGGTGGTACTAAAACAACTATCCCGGTAAGAGAAGCAACAATAAGCAATCAGGTGACTCAGCACAAAAAGACTATTGAGAGTAACATATTAAAGTAGTATATTGAGTTGGTAAGATCTAAAAGCTGTAAAGAGGGGGCCTTTTATCTATGATGAAATTTAAAACCTTCCTGTTGTTCTCTGTGTTTTTTTTGCTTCTACTCTCCGTTGATGTTCAGGCAAAAAAGTTTGCTAACAACTATATAGAGTTTGATATGCCGGATACCTGGCTCTGCAGGGCGGAAGGGGGACAATACGTTTGTCAGCCAACCAGTCCTACACAAAGCAAGGAAGCTATAGTGGTTATGGCCGCAAAGCACAAGGGCCCCGATGATGATATGGAGCGTTACAAGACAAGACTTAATGAGAAGAGGGAAGTAAAGGACATCAAGGGCAATAAATATGCCAGTACTGTTAAATACACAAAATATACACCTATTAAGGGGACCATTTGGCTGGATTCAATGAGCGAAAGCAGCGAGGTCCCTGGGTTCATAACAAGGTATCTTGCCACCGTACAAAAGGGAGCAGGTATTCTTGTTACTTTCAGCGCTCATAAGAGCGTAATAGACAATTACAATGCTGCATTCATGCAGATGGTCAATACCATAAAGATCAGCGACAATATCCCAGCTCCGGAAGCTCCTGTAAGCCCAGAGATGACAAAACTCGGTGGTAATATCGTCGCTGGTAATGTAGATGTATCCTCCGGCAAGAAAGGAACAGGGCCTAAGGGTGAAAAGAAAGATATGAGCGTGACTGTGCAGAAGGGCGGAAGCTTAAAATACATCATAATAGCACTGGTAGCGCTTGTAGTGATATACATCATAGTTCGTAGACGTAAAAAGAATCAAACTCGTAAAAGATAAATAGATCTTTTTACGAAATGCCAACGTAGCTCAGCTGGTAGAGCAGCTCATTCGTAATGAGCAGGTCTGGGGTTCGACTCCCCACGTTGGCTCCATGTTATCTACTTTATAACTTTCTTATCTTGTTAAGGATCTCAAGCTTGCTCTCTAGAAGGTCCATAGACTCGAGTAGCTTTGGATCATTTAAGTTCTTAAGTTCCTGTTCTGGGACCAGCTTCATCGCCAAGCCTCCAAAGATGTATTGGTCCGTTACGTCAGTTAACATCAATGGTAACGGATATACGTCGACCATGAAGTCCACAAAGTCCATTTCTTTTATCTTTGGGCAGGAGATCACCAGACCAGTTTCTACCTCTAATAGCCCTGATTCAAGAGGGTCTATAAGAGATTCATACATGTTTATATAGTTCTCTCTCATGTATGCCAGGGTAAGCTCAGCCTGATATAAGAGGCTGTCATAATAGGAATTCCTTGGAGTTCCGAACAGTAGGTCGGACAAACCCGGTTTTGTTCCAAGTTCATTTTCACAAAAGACGGCGTAGGTGAGGCCTATACCAAGAATGATACTGTACATGGCTTTATTCTCGTCCTGGGGTCTTATTGTCGTATTCATGAGTATTGAATACAAGGTCTTGTTGTTGGTAGCCATTATTTTTATGAATACAGCATCGTGTGTTACCAAGTACTTTATCCTTTCCAAAAGTACATTCGCTGGTCGTTGCTGGATGCTCTTAAGTTCCTTATTTATCTTGGATACGTATTTGGAAAGGTTTTGATCCTCTTGTGCTAAGAGTAGAGCCTTATTTAGATAATCTATGGATTTTTCATAGGTGCAGGCCTGCCACGAGGCCATATTGAGATAGTTCTTTAGTTCCTGTTCCTTGCTCTGTGCGAATGATCCTGCCGGTATCATCATTACGAACAGGGCTATGATGATAGATAGGCAAATATTGTTATGTTTTTTCATAGGTTGGATTATTGCCACTTTGCTGGTGTTGAAGTCAAGTATTTTATTCATAGTCAACTGTGTTATACTGTAGCTATACCATGCTGATAAAAGATATCTTTAATGATTTCGTTTCTTATATAGCCCATGAGGAGAATCTGTCGCCTAACACTGTAGAGGCTTATAGTGCGGATATTACATCGTTCATACAATATTTATCCGACCGCAATATTAGCGACGTAAAAAGTATAACACATCTACACATACGGACCTACGTCTCTGCGCTTTATGAAAAACTGGATAAAAGGTCCATTGCTAGGAAAACAAGTTCCATAAGGGCCTTCCTTAAATATTTGCACATACAGGGTTATGTGCCCTCAGAGATATTGAGCAGGGTAGTGCACCCAAAAATGCCAGAAAAGATAATGTTCGCTCTTTCCACCGACGAGACAAACAAGTTCCTTGCCTCAATAGACGCTACAAGCGATCTTGGAAAAAGGAACCTTGCAATAGTAGAATTGTTGTATGGGGCAGGGCTCAGAGTATCCGAACTTGCGAGCCTTAAACTCAGCGACGTAGATTTTGAATCAAGGATAATGAGGGTCCTTGGTAAGGGTAGGAAAGAAAGACTTTGCCCCTTCAATGATGAGGCGTTGAGTACTTTAAAGTCCTATCTGGAGATAAGGAATAATTTTATTAACCAGGATAGACCCAATGATAATATCTTTGTTAACAAGAGCGGGGGCCCCTTGGGGGTAAGATCGATCCAAAGGTTAATGGACATCGTTTCATCAAAGGCAGGGCTTTTAAGAAAAGCTACCCCCCACACCATAAGACATACCTATGCCACCCATCTTTTGGAGGCAGGTGCAAGCATAAAGACCGTAAAGGAGCTTTTGGGTCATGCAAGCATTGCCGCCACTCAAAGATATACCCACATAACAATGGAAAAACTTACTGAAATCTATAAGAAAAGTCATCCAAAGGCCTGATATCAAAAAATTACAGCTGTATAAGTTCTAAACACTTTATGCCCAGACTTTTAGACTGGAATTTTAAGCCATCTTTTGCTTAACTACTTGT
>CAYVOB010000043.1:0-10631 GCA_964452945.1 uncultured Bdellovibrionales bacterium | reverse complement strand
ATACCAAGCCAAACACCAGTCCCGTCACGTCCAGAGACTACGTCCAGCCTTGCGTTTATGTTGAGCTCAGAATATAGCAAGAATCTAATACCACCGCCGTAGGAAGGAAGATTATTATTTAATCTGAACTTGCTAAAGCTGTTGGTTATATATGCCAAGCCTATGAACCCCGTTAAGAACGTCCTGGGGAATAAAGGCATTCTGTATTCTCCCTTTATTGCCATCATGTGCCTTCCGGTATATTTATCCCTTGAATAAGCGTTAAAGATATCCCCAACACTTGCAAGCTGTCTATAAGGCACATCACCGCTATGAAGCTCTGCATAGTATTGGAACACAAGTGTATGAAGCCCATATATCCTGTAGTACTCTTTCAGATCAAAAATATGTTTACCAAAGTCAAAATCACTACCAAACCAAGAAAGATAGAACATGTTGGTAAGGTCAAAGATAAAACTTGTCTTTGGAGAGAAAACATCTTCTACAGGCTTGTTGTTCCACACTATACCTATGCCGGAAACAGGTCCTCCATTAAGACCGACCAGGTCTCCTCTGCTAAACGCAGAGGGAGGGACCTTGTTCTCCATTAAATTATAAATGAATTCATACTTTGCACCTATGTAAGAAAAACTGGTTACCCTGGTCCTGAACATCAAATCCAGTTGGATATCTGAAGCTCTATAAACACCAAGCAACGATGGTGAATATACAAATGGCTCAAAAAGGCCTGACAAACGCCTACCATAATTAAAAGATGCAAAAAGGTTATTTTGCTCACTGTTCCAATAGTTATTGAACGACACGCCAAAGGTTGCATACTGATCCCTTCCAGCAGAAAAATATGTCCTAATGTAGTTAGGCGCACTTAAAGGTGGCTCAGAATGTCTCCTGAAATAATACATAAAGTCCATTCCAAAAGCGGATTGTTCATCCGAGTTGGAATAAAAAGGAAAGAACACAAAACCTGTATTTATAAAACCTTTTGCATTTCTGGGATATTCCTCTTCCATATCATATTCCAGACCATCATCAGCACCGTTATCATTGGACTTATCTGAAGGTTTGGCTGAATCCATTTCAAGAGGCTCTGTGTTGGACCAATCCAATTGATACGGGTCATCTTGAGCACTACACACGCCGCATAAAGTTAAAAACGAGATCATCAATAAAAAGTATTTGCTCAAGGCCTTATCTCCTTAAGTGCTTTTGGTCTCATCTCCATTATAACACCAAGAACCGATACTACTATGAGTATAGCTCCCAATATTGCAACAGGCTCGATCTTTTCTGAGAGTATAAGGTACCCTAGAATTACAGCTATCACCGGATTAACGTAGGAGTACGTCATTACCACTTTAATAGGAAGCTCCCTTAAGGCCTTAACATAGACGGTAAATGCTATCAAAGAACCAAAGACCAACAGATAAGCCCACGCAGACCAAGCAGACGCTACCGGATGCGGCATAGGTTCTCCCAGACACAAAGATACTATAAGAAAACCTATCCCTGCAAATAATTGCTGGTATCCAGAACGAGTAAAGGAAGAGATCTTTTTTGTTTCACGTCGCTGCTGGTAGATCGAACCGGCACCCCAGCCAATAGTGCCCACTAATATCAGTATGGTGCTTAAAATATCAGTATTTGAATTACCCTGCATTTTTGGTAACACCAGTAGTCCTACCCCAACAAAACCCACTAATATAAATAAAGTTGATAATAGACGAGGAAATTTTCTATCTATAAAAGACTCCATCAGCATTACCCATATCGGTGAAGAACCTATTACAAGAGCAGCATAACCAGAATCAACATATTGCTCGCTCCACAGTATAAGTCCGTGCCCTATAAGCCACATCATAAGTCCGGCTACCGCCGCGTCGAACAAATCTCTTTTTGAGACCAATATCTTGTGCCCCATCAGTCTTGATATAAGGAGAAGTATCGGTCCTGCAACTAACAGTCTTGCCGCGCCCAAGGCAAAAGGAGGAAAGCCGCTACCAGGCATAACACCTATACGCATAGCAAGATATGTGCTGCCCCACACGAGGTAGATAGTGGAAAGGTACAGGAACGTTTTCATATATTAATAACTAGCACAATGTGATAAAGAGTATATAACAAATTTCTTACGGAAGGTCCCTTGAAGCCAAAAGATATATTCTTACACATATTAAAAATAGCCGCCGCTGTCGCAATAGTCTGGTACATGTTATCATCGGGGCTTCTAAACATAAACACCATCGTTCAAGGTGCCAGGGACAACATTGGGCTCATTGTGCTCGTGTTCTTTGTCCTTCTTTTTGCTGCGGTCATAACATTCTACAGGTGGAAACTACTTTTAGAGGGACAAAAGATCTTTCTAAGCATGAGGGAGGTAACCTCATTAGGGTTCATTGGATTGTTCTTTACTACTATCCTCCCTGGCGGTGTTGGCGGCGACGTTATAAAGAGCGTTTACATAGCAAAAAAGACCAAGTCCCAAAAAACGGCATCTGTATTGACGGTAATATTGGACAGGATAATAGGACTTGCGGCCCTTGTAATGATCTGCACGCTCGGCTTGTTCATCAACATAAGGTCAGTGGCAAGGGATCCCGCACTTAGATCACTTGGCCTTATCATAATAGCGATGCTGTTGGCGCTAATGATCATGACATTCTTGGGCCTTTCAAGAAGGGTGAACAGGAACAGAGTGTTCAACAAGATAATCAACAAACTTCCTTTCTCTGAGATGTTCAACAAGGTATATCAGGCCTTTCATGCTTACAGGGATGAACACAAATATTTGACCTATGCTTTGCTAATATCTTTCTTCAACCACGCTTTGAACATAACAGCCTTTTATTTAATAACCAGGGCATTGGGGTTTAACGAGCTAAGCATTTATTCATATCTTTTCATCGTACCTATAGGGATGATAACAACGGCACTCCCTATTACGCCTGCAGGCATAGGGATAGGACAGGCCGCTTTCCTGAAACTGTTTGAATGGTCCCTTGGCGCACGAACTACCATAGGCGCTGAAGCCATAACAATATGGCAAGCTATATCAATCGTCATCTTTATGCTGGGTGGATATTTTTACATTACATACAAAAAAGACCTGTCAAAAAAGAACAGCTAATTATTTTCCTACGTATTTTAGCGTAGAAGTTCCCCATGCGAACCCGAGTCCAAACCCTGTTATCATCCAATAACGCCCGTTATTGCATCTTTCATGTTTTTCTAGAAGCTCTTTTAGGGCTATCGGGATCGACGAAGCAATAGTGTTACCTTTATTCAAAAGATTTATATAGTTTTTTTCTTTTGGTATTCCGCATCTCTCGCCTATCTCTTCCAGCATAAACTTATTTGCCTGGTGCATGATGACCCAGTCAATGTCGTCCATGGTTATGCCGGTCTTCTTCATGACCTTGTCCGCAGAAATAGGAACGGTCTTGTCAGCGAACTTCATTACCTGGCGTCCGTTCATATAAAGATAATTCTTGGACCTTTCTATGCCTGGCTTTACCGTCTCAAACTTTGAGGTTTCTTCGCTTATCCTGAGCCTGCAGCCTCCAGCCGGAATTACTATGTGTTCGGCACCTTTGCCATCAGTTCCAAAATCATGGGCCATTATCTCGAACAGCTTTGGGTTCTCTTCAACAAGAACTGCTGTTGCAGCATCACTAAAAAGAGTATCCACAGAAAAATCCCTGTAACTAAGATAAATTGAGAACTTATCTGAGGTAACGACCAGACCCTTTTTAAAACCCATACCCGCTATCAGCGACTGCGCTATTGACAAAGAATGCATGAACCCTGTACAACCCATCCTTATATCCACAGTGTATGTAGACGTAGGAAGCTCACACATGGTCTGCACCTGTGCAGATGTCTGCGGAAGTATGTAATCAGGACTTAAGGTACAAAGGACCAGGAACTCTATCTCGTTCCTGTTAATGTTATTCTTTAAAATAAGATTATTGACCGCCTTTGCAGCCATATCGCTTGTAAATTCGTTCTCTGCGGCTATATGGCGTTCTTTGATGCCAACAGTACCCTCCAGGAACTCATTCTTTGCGTGTTCAAAAAAGTCATTTGTTATTACCTTCTCTGGAAGATAATACTCTATTGCGCTTATCCCTATTTTCATAATACCTATCTCCTTATTCCAAAAAGCCCTGCTTGTCAAAGTACTAGGACCATCTAGTTTAAACAGCGCGTCAACAAAAAGGCAATATTTTTTGTTAACGGGAACACCTATTTATGCTAACTGTTTAGTGGTGAAGCAATCTTTGCTAAAGAACACTATAATCAAGCTTTTTAAGCAAGGGCATTCCAGGAACCTAAAGACCCTGCTTGAAAAGATACATCCTGCTGATCTAGCACTTATACTGCCAAGCATGGATGCAGAAAGCAAAAAAGCCCTGTTCGAATATTACGTGACAGACAAACAAGCTGCAAAAATAATCTCCAGGTTGAGGGATAAAAAAAACATATCTGAGGTTCTGGGCGGGCTTAGAAGGCACAGAATAAGTGAGATCTTTAAACACATAGAACCCGATGATATCGCCTATATATTAAGCATAACACCCGTCAAAGAAGCAGAATCCCTGCTAAGGCTCATGAAAAAGGATGATGCTGAGGAAGCCAATAAAGTCTTGCGCTTTACCCAAGATACGGCCGGCGGGATGATGAATACTTTATTTATTTCAGTAGATACAGATGTCACGCTCGAACAGTGCATCAAAGAGTTGAAAAGATCCAAAGAAAAAAATGAATTACATTGTATTTATATAATAGATCCAGAAGGTGCATTAAAGGGTAAACTACAAATCAAAGATCTATTCAGATGGGCTTCTGATACCAAGGTCTTGGAGATAATGGACGACAATCCTGTTTATCTTTCCTGGGATACACCGCACTCAGAAGTAACAGAAGCTGCATCAAAATATGGTATTCCAGAGATACCGGTGGTGGACAGGGGAAGAAGACTTATAGGGGTCATCTCGGCAGAACACATATTCAAGGCACAAAGACAAGAGGCTGCATCAAGGATACTTAGAATGGGAGCGCTAATAAATATCAAAGAACCGAACAAAGCTAACTTAATGAACTCAATTAAAATAAAAATCCCACTTATGATCTACGCTATAGTAGCAGGACTTATGGCTACTGCCGGCATCGACTATTATCTTCTTAACGACGGTATACATGCGCCAGCTATAAATCTAATACCTTTGGCAATTATAACCGCTTACGCTATCTCGAGCAGCTCCGCCTCCATAATACTAAGGGAGTTATTCTTTGAAAGGATAAATGCAAAAGACACGTCTTCATTTAAAAGCGTGATAACGGAAATGAGAGCGGCTATGTTCTATGGAATACTCACGTCCTTGATAGCAGCAGCATACTCCCTATATCTAATGGGCACAGATATAAGAACAGCAGTACTTTGTTTTGCAGGATTACTATTATCCACATTGGTTGCAGCCTTTTCGGGTTCGTTCTTGAGTGTATTGATGGTAAGAGCTGGATTACGCCCTACAAGGATCCCTTTGGCATTAGTGGCCTCCACCGCTATTATTGCAGCGACGATAATATATTTATGGTCTATTGATATCTTATACTATACCAACATAGTACCGGACTCATGGAAAACACTAAACTTCTTGTAAAATGCATCATCCTTTCTAAGAAGAACTTTGGCGAAGGCCATATTATAATGACCATTCTCACGGACAGTTATGGTGTAATAAAAGCATCTGCTTTTGGCGGACAGCGTTTATCTAAAAGATTCAAAGGCAACCTGGATTACTTCAAATTGATAGAAGCCGAACTAGAACTCAAAAACAAGAATGGCGACAACATCTTCAGTATTAGTTCTGTAAAGAACCTTATACATGATTTTAGACCACTTAGCCTCAATATCCAAAAGTTTGCAGCAGCAAGCTATATGCAGGAACTTTGCTCTATCATACTTACTCCCAATGAGGCTACCGGGAAGAACAATACTAGTTATCTTAAGGAACTGTATGCTGCTCTCTGTAAACTAGAAACTGCAGATTCTACAGAAGCTGCAATAACAGTAATTTATGATTTCTGTATAAATCTATATACAGATACAGGTTTTCTTCCTGAAATAAAAAGAATGTGTGGTATAAAAAAAATGATGGGGCATCTGGAGGAGTTCAATTCAAGGATACTCGGTATAACCCCAAAATCATTTACAGTACTATCAGATGTGACGGATCAGTAGTTGGAGCAATCCCTTTGTAGATAACCCTGAACATAATCGCTCACGGATTCCTCAAGAGAAGAGAACCCTTTGTCATAACCGGCCTTGGCAAGTTTTGACATATCAGCCTCGGTAAAATATTGGTATTTGTTCTTTATCTCATCTGGCATATCAAAATATTCTATTATCGGTTTTTTGTTAAGTGCGTTTAATATTGACGCTGCCAGATCATTAAAACTCCTTGCTTTACCAGTACCAACATTGAATATACCTTTGACCTTTTCATTCTTTATTAAGAAGTTCGTCACTTTAAGCACATCTTTAATATAAATAAAATCCCTTCTTTGATCGCCATTCTCAATATCCTTAACATAGGATTTAAACAAACGTACAACACCTTCTTTTTTTGCCATTGGATATGAGCGATATACAATACTGCTCATTTTATTCTTATGATATTCGTTCGGCCCAAATACGTTAAAAAATCTCATCCCTGTTACTAAATTTACATTACCGGTATTGATCAGCCATTTGTCGAACAAGAGCTTTGAAAAACCATATGGATTAAGGGGGCTAAGATGCATAGTAAGCTCATCACTATCATTAAAACCCTTGGAGCCGTCCCCATAAACAGCTGCCGATGAGGCATATATGAACCGTGCACCATTCTTCAAACACCAGGAACACAGGCTCTTGCTATATTCATAGTTCTGGTTCATCAGATAATTCATATCAAATTCAGTAGTATCTGTGCAGGCGCCCATATGTATGACCAACCCTACATCTTTGAATTCACCCTTCTCCAACCTTTCCAGTAAGCGGTCACGGTCAATAAAATCAATAAACTTAAGATCCACCACATTCTTCCATTTTGCGGGTTTTGTGAACCTATCGACAAGAAGCAAGTCTGTTCTACCACTATTATTAAGGTCTTTGGCGATCGCGCTGCCTATAAAACCTGCAGCCCCAGTGACAATTATCATGACCACTCCATATTTAGTGTCTTTTAATCTTTCTTGTGTATAATATACCCAATAAAAACAAACACAAGCCAAAATTAGAGGTAGTTTATGAATGATCATGAGCCTGTAACCTATAAATTCAGAAGCAGAGAAATAATACTGATATTCTTGCTGCTACTTGTTGGTGGAGCAGTATTGTTCTCACTGGGTATAAAAGTTGGGCAGAATGTCCTTTGCAAGAACGTAACTGCTCAAAAAGATGACAGCTTACTTAGCGCTCCTGAGATATACGATGATAACAAAATAGCTGTAAAAACAGAAACAGAGGCAACGGCACCAGAAGTCAAAGAAGAACCCTCTCAAGATACTGCACAGGACTCGAGCCTTGCTATAAGAGAGATCACCACCGATATAAAAGATAAATATACGATCCAGATAAGTTCACATCAGGGAGAAGAAGAGGCAAAAAAGATAGCCAGAGAATTATACAACTCCGGTTACAAACTTGCCTACTATATGGAAGCAGAGGTCCCTGGTAAGGGTACCTGGTACAGGGTTGGCATAGGTTTTTTTAAACAAAGGTCCAGCGCCGAAACTTTTGCAGAGATGTTAAAAAAACAGGGTAAGATCCCCGGTTATCTTATAAGAAAGATCGACTAACATGAGCAAAAAAAAGCTAGGCATACATTGTGTAATAATGGCCGGTGGCAGCGGAACAAGGTTCTGGCCTAAAAGTAGAGCTCATAAGCCAAAGCAACTACTTTCCCTTTCTGGTTCAGAAAAAACACTTTTGGAAGAAACAGTGGAAAGGGTCGTAACATTCATCCCTCCGTCGAACATACACATTGTTACAGGAGAAAAGATAAAAACCTCTGTAGCAAAGCTCTGTTGCAAAAATAAAAAAATAGATATCATCGCCGAACCAAAGGGAAGGAACACAGCACCTTGCATAGCTTATATGGCAGAAAGGATATCAAAATTCTTTGACCCTAAAGATGTAATGATCGTCATGCCTTCTGATCACCTTATCAAGGATACAAAAAGATTTGTAGCTGTGGTTAGGACAGCTGTCCTAGCGGCTAAAGAAAACAAATGTTTTGTAACGGTAGGGATACAGCCGAACTCACCACACACAGGCTACGGCTACATACAAACAGGTAAAAAGATCAAAGGCTCTCTATATAAGGTAAATTCCTTTAAGGAAAAACCAGACCTCCAAAAAGCGAAAGTATTTGTTAAAAAAGGTAACTACCTCTGGAATGCTGGTATTTTTGTGGTTCAAGCAGACGTTGCATTAAATGAGATCAAAAAATATATGCCGGAGCTATATGCAGGTATAAAAAACATAAGCAAGGACTTCGGTTCAAAGAAAGAGTCCACATCCTTTAAAAGGGCCTTCCCTCTGCTTCCAGCACAATCAATCGATTATGGCGTGATAGAAAAATTAAAGAATACATTAACAATAAAAGCCGACTTTGATTGGGATGACCTTGGAAGTTGGACCAGTATTGAGCCCATCAGAAAAAAAAGGTCTTATGGAATCTCCAATACCAAAAATGTGATCTGCCTTGATTCAAGCTCTAACATAATAGATGCCAGCGATAGAAACAAACTGATAGCTCTTTTGGGCGTTAAGGACCTTTTGATAATAGAGACCAATGATGTTCTCTTGGTAGCTAATAAGAAATATGATCAAAGGATAAAAGAACTAGTAGAAGAACTCAAAAAAAAGAACAAGGACAGCTTCCTCTAACAATGAAGAAGATCCTATACCTAATATTTATCTTTCTGACCACAATAGGACTTATCTCAATTGCGGACCTAGATATTAAAATATCCTCTTTGTTGTACAATGTTAATAGTAGATGGATCTACTCTGGTTTCCCGTTATGGACATTCCTCTACAAGCACGGTCAAACAATGTCTAACATTATTGGTTTGGCGTCATTGTTTATATTTTTATTCCTATTGATAAGAAAAACATATCGTTCAACAAGACAAAAGGCTTTATTCGCATTATTGGTATTTATTCTAGGACCAGGATTAATAGTCCAAACATTAAAGATCACCTGGGGAAGACCTCGTCCCGTTGAAACAACTCTTTACGGTGGCACAATGGACTTTAGGACCCCTTTTGAACCTAACTTCAAATTAGCAGGTGATACTAACAATGGGAACTCTTTCCCAAGCGGACATGCGGCTACAGGATTCTATACTTTAGTACTCTACTTCATTTTCAGGAAAAGATGGGTTTTAGCATTAACATTGGCTTACGGGATCCTAATGAGTGCTGCAAGATTGGCCCAGGGAGCGCATTTTTTATCTGATGTTGTAAGTTCTTTCTTTATCGTATATATATGTATAGAACTTTTTGCTTTTCTAATAAAAAAACAGGAATAAGGAGTTTGGGTATGAAGAAGAAAGTTATCATTATGGGCGCGGCCGGAAGGGATTTCCACAATTTCAATGTTTACTTCAGGAACAATAACAACTATGAGGTAGTAGCGTTTACCGCTACACAGATACCGGACATAGAAGGTAGAAAGTATCCGTCGGTACTATGCGGTCACAATTATCCAAAGGGGATCCCTATCCATTCAGAAAGCGAACTCCCTGAACTTATAAAAAAGAACAACATAGATGAAGTCATATTTGCCTATAGCGACGTGACTCACGAGTATGTTATGAGTAAAGCCTCATGGGTCATGGCGATGGGTCCAGACTTCAAGCTCATGGGACCAAAGACCACCATGTTAAAAAGTTCTAAACCAGTTATCTCTGTATGCGCAATAAGAACGGGTTGCGGAAAAAGCCAAACGACCAGACGCATATCTGAGATATTGATAGCTGCTGGTAAAAAAGTAGTCGCTATAAGACACCCGATGCCCTACGGTGACCTTGCAAAACAAAAAGTACAAAGATTCAGCACCCTACAGGACCTTAAAAAGCACAAATGTACGATAGAGGAAATGGAAGAATACGAACCACATATCATGAAAGGGGTCATCGTGTATGCCGGAGTTGACTATGAAGCCATACTCCGAGAGGCAGAAAAAGAAGCCGATGTAATACTATGGGATGGCGGCAATAATGACATTCCTTTTTATGTACCAGACCTTGAAGTAGTTGTTGTAGATCCACACAGACCAAATCATGAAATAATGTACCATCCTGGCGAAACTAACCTAAGAAGGGCTGATGTGATCGTTATAAACAAAATGGAAACTGCTGATGCAGAATCCATAGAAATGGTAAGGGAGAACATCCGTTGTTTGAACCCAGAAGCTATCGTAATAGACGGAGCATCACCTTTATTCATAGATAAACCGGCGTTACTAAAAGGTAAAAGGGCATTGGTCGTAGAAGACGGCCCAACACTCACTCACGGTGAGATGCAGTATGGTGCAGGATTTGTTGCAGCACAAAAGTTCGGTGCCAGCGAGATAGTG
>CAYVOB010000042.1:0-11090 GCA_964452945.1 uncultured Bdellovibrionales bacterium | reverse complement strand
GTGCCTTGTCTTGTGGAAAGGTTGAACAAAAAAGAGATGCCTGACTAGACGATAATAGAAGAGATGGAGAAAAATGAACTAAGTCTTAGGGATAAGATAAAGAAAAAAATGCCAGAGCCCAAAGAGGAACTTGCTGAATCTATAGACGATGAAGAAAATGATTTTGCTGCCGCTATAAAAAAAGGTAACAAAAAGTATAAGCTCCCGTCTGTTGAACTTTTGAACAAGGTACAAAAGACAAAGACAAAGGAGAATATTTCTGAATTAGAGGCTGTTGCCGCATCACTCCAGGCAAGACTAAAGGACTTTGATGTTGATGGCGAGGTAGTGGAAGTGTCTCCTGGGCCAGTCATAACCATGTATGAGTTTAAGCCTGCTCCGGGTGTTAAAATAAACAAGGTTGCCAATCTTAGCGACGATCTTGCGCTTGCACTTGGCTGCGGGAGCCTTAGGGTTATCGCACCTATACCTGGGAAATCAGTAATAGGCATAGAGGTCCCGAACAAGAACAGGGAGACCGTTTACATAAGGGAGCTTATAGATTCAAATCTTTTCAAGACCAGCGAGAAAAAAATACCGTTAGCCATAGGTAAGGATACTATAGGTAATCCTTATGTAACAGATCTAGCCAACATGCCTCATCTTTTGGTGGCTGGTTCTACAGGCTCTGGGAAATCGGTATTCATCAACTCCATCATATGTTCCATCTTATATAAGTTCTCTCCGGATCAGGTAAGACTTTTGATGGTGGATCCAAAGATGCTTGAACTATCTGTTTACGACGGTATTCCTCATCTTTTACACCCAGTTGTAACAGATGCCCAAAAGGCATCGCGTGCATTAAAATGGGCAGTAAAGACCATGATAGAGCGCTATACACTACTTTCTGCCAAAGGAGCAAAGAGCATTACTTCATATAACGCTGTAGCGGAAGAACCGATGCCCTACATAGTCATCATAGTGGACGAGCTTGCTGACCTTATGATGGTGAGTTCAAAGGATGTTGAGTCGTCACTTACGCGCCTTGCACAAATGGCGAGGGCTGCCGGCATACACCTGGTGCTTGCAACACAAAGACCTTCTGTGGACGTAATAACAGGGTTGATAAAAGCGAACTTCCCTGCCAGGATATCATTCAAAGTAGCATCGCGTGTTGATTCGCGTACGGTGCTGGACGGAATGGGTGCAGAAAAATTACTGGGTGCCGGCGACATGTTGTTTATCCCACCAGGTACTGCAAGGCTGGAAAGGTTCCATGGTGCTTTTGTTACCGACGATGAAGTAAAAAAAGTCGTTGATTTTGTAAAAGAACAGGGTACCCCTAACTACGAAATAGAGAGCCTGGAGGAAGAAGAAGCAACTACAGAAATGGCTGACGGCGAATATGATGAGCTCTATGATGAGGCTGTAAAAATAGTCGTAGAGACCAGAAAACCCACTATTTCCTACATACAAAGAAGATTGAAAATAGGTTATAACAGGGCGGCAAGGATGATAGAGACCATGGAAAAGAACGGCATTGTTTCTTCTGCCCTTGCTACCGGACAGCGAGAAGTCCTAATAGATCAAAGGTGACCATGAAAGTTTTTTTTACAGCCCTTATGTTCATAGGTGTACTGTTAAGTCCGCCTTACGTTCATTGTTCGGTAAGTGATGGCTTTATTGTTGATGAACTTGCAGGGGCCAACGGTTTTACCATGACCTTTGAACAGTCCAGCAAATATAAATTCCTTAAAAGGCCGAAGGTCTCAAAGGGTAAGCTCATCTTTGCACCACCCAAGAACTTTGTGTGGGAACTGGAGGGTGATAATGCCGGAAAGATAGTTAGTAACGGAAAAAAGACCTGGATCTACTCCCCTGCAGAAGAGGAAGAGGATACGCCTACAGTACTTATCAAAAAAGGTATTTACGAAGGTGTGCAATCCATAATCTTTGACCCAAAATATAAGCTTTCGTCGCTGGTCAAAAATGGTGATGCCAGGGTATTAAAAGTTAAGGGTAATAGGTCCAAGGGCTATATGTGGGCCCAAATACAGTTCCTGGACACACCGGATTTTAGAATTGACACAGTGGTCTTTGAAGATATAGAAGGTACTAAGGTTACTATTAAGGCCACTAGCTTTAACAGGCAATCCAGTAAATTCAGTGCTGGCGTTTTTAGCTTTAAGGCACCAAAAGGTGCAAGAATAATAAATAAATAAGGGAGGACACCATATGTCTGGTCACAATAAATGGAGCTCAATTAAACACAAAAAGGGAGCGGCTGATGCCAAGAGAGGCAAGATATTCACCAAGCTCATAAAGGAAATAACGGTTGCAGCAAAGAATGGCGGTGGTGATCCGGAGATGAACGCAAGGTTAAGGACTGCTATAGCTGCCGCACAGGAATCTAACATGCCCAAGGACAACATCACCAGGGCAATTAAAAAAGGTACAGGAGAACTTGAGGGTGCAGCGGCATATGAAGATGTTGTGTATGAGGGTTATGGACCAGGTGGAACAGCGGTAATAGTAGAAGTCCTTTCGGACAACAAGAACAGGACCATAGCAGAGATAAGACATATTTTCGACAGGGCGAACGCAAGACTAGGAGAGACTGGTTGCGTTTCCTGGATGTTCTCTAAGAAAGGCGTCATCAGTGTGCCTGCAGCAAAGACCTCCGAGGATACATTGATGGAAGTCGGTCTTGAAGCCGGTGCCGACGATGTAGTTGCAGAGGGTGACGAATTCACCGTCTATACAAGTCCTGCTAACTTTGAAGTTGTTCGTGATGCACTTAAATCAAAGAACATACCAGTAGAAACAGCGGAAATAACCATGGTACCACAGACGAACATAAAGCTGACAGGAAGGGATGCCGAGAGCATGCTAAAATTAATGGAAATACTAGAGGACCACGACGATGTGCAAAAGGTCTACTCTAACTTTGATATAGACGATGAGGAGATGTCCAAGTTAACAGTATAAAAGAGGGGGCAGCGCCGGACCATGAGGGTTTTAGGGATCGACCCAGGAACTGTCAGAATGGGGGTTGGAGTCGTAGATGACTCTGGTGGAAGGTACAAGCTTGTTCATTACGATGTATTAAAACTCTCAAGTTCAGAGAATATATGTTCAAGGCTGGGAAAGATATTCAGCTTCGTTAAGGAACAGATCAAACAACATAACGTTGATGTGGTAGCAATAGAGGATGTCTTTGTTTCCGTTAATGCAAGAAGCGCATTAAAACTTGGACAGGGACGAGGTGCCGCAATAGCTGCAGCCATGGACTCAGGAAAAGAAGTGTTTGAATATACACCTAGGGAAATAAAGAAAGCGATCTCTAATTATGGCGGTGCAGACAAGGCTCAGGTGGCGTATATGGCCGGCATACTGTTGGGTGTAAAGGATATTAGACCTTACGATGCTGCTGATGCTTTGGCTATTTCCATCTGTCATTTGAATACGGTACCAATGAGGAGGGCTGCTGCAAGAGTATGATAGCACTACTTAACGGCAACATTGTAGAGGTTAACGGCGGTGAAGCAGTACTGGACGTGAATGGTGTAGGTTACTCCGTAAGGGTACCGGCCACGTATATGCCAAAACAAAAAAGCGGCGTAAAACTTTATATAGATACTGTGGTACGGGAAGACTCCATTACTTTATACGGGTTCGAGACCGTTTCTGAAAGGGAGCTCTTTAGAAGATTTTATTCCGTCAGCGGAGTGGGTCCAAAAACGGCCCTTGCGATAGTCTCCTTTTACAGCCCAGATGATCTTAGAAAGATAATAGCTACTAAGGATGTAACACTTCTTTCAAAGGTGCCTGGTATAGGCAAAAAGACAGCAGAAAGAGTGATCATGGAACTAAAGGATAAACTTGGTGTTGGTTCGTACGATGATGCAACAGTGGAATATGCAGGCGAGTTACGCTCGGTATATGACGAGCTAATGCATGCATTGATGAATTTTGGCTATAAAAGGAACGAGGCAGCGGACGCATTAAAGCCAAGACTTGATGATATTAATAAAGGAAAACCCGTCGAGGAAATACTTAGGGCTACATTAAGGAGCATGATGTGAACACAACAGAACATATAGACAACCTTTGTCCAAACATTATCCCAGATGAGGCGCAATTCGAGCAAAAACTAAGACCAAAGACCTTGAATGAGTTCATAGGACAAAATTCGCTTAAGGAAAAACTTTCTTTATTTATAGAGGCTGCCAAGGCAAGGGGAGAAGCACTTGATCATTGCTTGTTCCATGGACCTCCAGGACTGGGCAAGACCTCCTTGGCTAACGTTATAGCAAATGAACTTGGTACGGCGATAAGGATAACCTCAGGCCCTGCAATGGAAAAGGCAGGCGATCTTGCTGCCATATTAACTAACCTTTCTGAAAGGGATGTCTTATTCATAGACGAGATACACAGGCTCCCTAGGATCGTTGAAGAGTATCTTTATCCTGCAATGGAGGATTTTGAGCTAAACATAATCACCGGACAGGGACCGGGAGCTAGGGCGATAAAGATACCTCTTCCCAAGTTCACCCTCATAGGTGCTACGACCAGGGCAGGCTTAATAGCGTCGCCATTAAGGGATAGGTTCGGTTTTACCACAAGGATAGATTATTACGATGTGGAAAGCCTTTCCAAAATAATCACTCGCTCAGCAGGTATATTGAACGTTGATATAGCAAAAGAGGGTGCGCACGAACTTGCACTAAGGTCACGCGGGACTCCAAGGATAGCCAACAGGCTCTTGAGAAGGGTTCGTGACTACGCAGAGGTGAGGGCTGACGGACGCATAACGAAAGAGGTTGCTGACCAGGCATTGAACCTTCTGGACGTAGATGAAAAAGGTTTTGATGAGATGGACAGAAAGATCATGCTAACGATAATAGAAAAATTCAGCGGTGGTCCGGTTGGCTTAACAACACTGGCTTCATGCATAGGTGAAGAGCCTGATACCATAGAGGATATCTATGAATCTTTTCTGATCCAGTGCGGTTACATAGAAAAAACCCCCCGAGGCAGGATGGCTACAAACCTTGCCTACAAACACTTTGGCGCGAAGCAGGGTCTTTGGTAAGCTATTGGAAACAGTCAGCTAATTGACTTTTATTGCCTTTTTCTATACTTTTATGCTAGCACTGTCAGAGTTTTTAATATATACGTTTTGACAGATAACATTGTTATAGGTATGCAGGATCAAATGGATTTTCAAAGAACGCTAAAAAATGTGATTGAATTTTCGGGAGTGGCGCTGCACTGCGGTACTTTTGTCAATATTCGCCTTGTTCCAGCAAAGGAAAACACTGGCATCGTATTCGTAAGGACCGATGTTAGCAACAAGCCTACGATACATGCTACCTGGGAGAACGTGGTCGATACCGACCTTAGCACTGTCATAGGACAGAAGAAAGGTTTTAGGATAGCGACGATAGAACATTTGATGTCGGCATTGTACGGGATGAACATAGATAACGTAATCGTAGAAGTTGACGGTCCGGAACTCCCAGTGCTTGACGGAAGTTCTGCATGCTACGTCGATGCAATAAGGAAGGCGGGTATTGTAGTACAGAACGCAAAGGTGAAATACCTGCAGATAGTGAAGCCAATATCAGTCAACGTTGATGACAAGTTCATATATCTACTTCCATCGTCTGAATTCAAGGTTTCATGCAGGGTGAACTATAAACATCCTCTTGTAGGCTTACAGCATTTTGAATACACAACGTCTTCTAACTACGAGGACGAAGTCTCTAAGGCAAAGACTTTCGGGTTCCTAAGGGATGTAGAGGCAATGCAGAAGAAGGGCCTTGCCCTTGGCGGATCATACGATAACGCACTTGTTCTCGACGATGAAAAGGTAGTGAACAAGGATATTATGAGCTATGCTGACGAATTCGTTCGTCATAAGGTTTTGGATATAATAGGGGACATGGCGCTTTGCGGTCCTTATAGAGTGCTTGCTCACGTGGTCGCTTATAAGAGTGGACATGAGCTGCACGCTATGGCATTAAAAGAATTGTTCGCAAGAAAAACATGCTTCAAGCTTGTTGAACAGCCTATGGAAGTTGATGAAAAGGCTTATTCTGAACAGGCCTTGAGCATATTGAATACTGTAGTACCAAACACGGGGTCGTAGTTCAGTTGGTTAGAACGCTGGCCTGTCAAGCCAGAGGTCGCGAGTTCGAGTCTCGTCGGCCCCGCCACTTTTGACGATATGAGGTGCTATGTGCGTTACTTGCACTTTTTTATTTTGTCCTCATTTATAATAAACTCAGTTTATTGTTTTGAAAAAAAAGAAATTAGTAATGAACCAGTAAGAAAAACTCTAAAGTGGTACCCTAAAATAGATTTCTCAAAGCTTGAACCAACAGAAGGATTCTTCTTCATTAAGGGACTTAGAGGATATCAGCAGTCAACCGAATATACTTGTGGTCCAGCAGTACTGTTGTCGTTGGCAAAATACTATAAAATCCATGGAATAGAAGATAACAAAAAAACAGAGATGAAAATTGCCCAGGAAGCAGGGACGTTGTCAGAAGAAGCTGCCTTAAAAGTTAAAAAAAGGCCCGGAACAGAGCCGGACCAGATGCTTAAGTGGTTGAACGATCATGGTTTTAAAGCTGAAATAGAATTTGAGAACAAGGGCGACGGTTCTGGTCTCAAAAAAATACAACAGAATCTCAAAAAAGGTATCCCTACCATTGTAGAGTGGGCAAATCTAATGGGCCATTGGGTGATCGTGGTAGGCCTTGATACAAGAGGACCTAAACATCCTTTGGACGACGTTATTATTTTTGCAGACCCTTATGATAAATATGATGATGTTCAAGACGGTTATTCATATATAAATGCCAGCGTCTTTTACTGGTTGTGGTACGAAGCCTTCTTACTCGAAAAAACACCTCGCAAAACCATGTGGAGGACAATGATCACTGCAATTCCAGACCAAGAGTAGCTTTATATAAAAAGTTCTTAAAGATGCTGCCAACGGACCCGCCATTTTAGATCTTTTTTGTCTTCAAAACTTTCTTAATATCTGACTTACTAGTTTTGGTAAATGATTGAGGCCCAACAGTGTTTGATGTTGCCTGTGCTTCGTTTTTTACAGATACACCAGAAAAAGTATAAGTACCATTTGGCGCAGAGACAGACACGTTGTATTGCCCTACATATTTCCAAGCATTGTTCCCTATGTTGGTAAAAGTAACTCCACTACCGCCTCCGAAGATATTACCGTTAGGTCCAGTCAGGGTCATGTTGATAAAGTTAACAGGGGATAACGATTTCGCAATAACTGTATATGTAACAACTCCGCTGTTATTGATAGTTGTTGGGGATATTGTAAAAGAAGTTATATTTATTTTTTTACTTAGCTCAACAGTGTTGTTTACTTTGAAAGATAACTGGTTTGCAGATCCAGTAGGATTACCTACAAAAATACTAGAGGTTAGCTGTCCTTCGTTTACTACAGAGATGTTTGCAAAAGTATAGGTGCCATTTGGCGCGTAAGGTGATACTACATATTGGTCTATGTATTCCCATTCATTGTTGCCCAAACTGGTAAAAGTAACGCCGCTGCCACCACCGAAGATGTTACCGCTAGGCCCATTCAAGTCCCTGTTAAAAAAGTTTATTGGTGCGTTTGAAGTTGCCTTGATAGTGTAAGTTACCGTTCCTCCATTGTTAACTATTTTTGGGGAAATAGTGAAAGAAGTAACGACTGGTTGAGTAGCAACCAAGCTATTGTTAACTGTAAAAGATTGAGATGGGAAAATACTGGAGATAAGTTGCTCATCGTTGGCTACAGAAATATTTGAAAAAGTATAAGTGCCACTTGGTGCATAAGGGGATACTACATACTGGCCGGTGTATTCCCACTCGTTGTTACCCAAACTAGTAAAGGTGACGCCACTACCACCGCCAAAAATATTGCCGTTAGGTCCGTTCAAGTCAGTACTGACAAAGGAGACTGGTGAATCAGAGATGGCTTTGACCGTGTACGCGACGGTTCCTCCATTGTTGATAGTTGTTGGAGTTATAGTGAATGAATCTACAGTAGGCGCTGCAGCAAAAGATATTGTCGTTGCAAACAGGCTCAACAGTGAAATAAGTGTGGTCTTCATAATTTTGTAACCTCCGTATTTCTTTGGATTTTATCATAAATTATCTGATCAACTTATGTTTGATTTCTTTCCGAGAGCCAGAGCTTAATTATCTGTATGTAATTACTAGATATCTTTGTTATATTTTAAGTTTTAATTGTTTTGTTTAAAATTGTTGACAAAAATAGTTTTATCTGATATAATGTAATTAAATTTGGAGGAAGGCGATGACTAAATATATAAAGATACTTTTAGCGATCACTTTTGTTGCAGCCCTTTGTTCGTGTGAAGAAGGTAGAACGCTTTCCAATTTTGAAGCACCAGCAACACAGGATCAAGATGCTAGTGGTGATACTGCACAACTAGATCGATTTGTTGATGTAGTCGCTCCGTACAATAATGATAACGATTCGGGGAATAATACTGCTGAATTTTATCAGGACCCAGCACCCGCAGCAGTAGCTAAATAAACTATCCTGCGTTGTACTTTTTATTTCCTAATGATACAATCATGAACCATGAAGTTGTTAGCTTTTGCGGGCTCATTACGAGCAGATTCGCTAAATAAAAAACTTTTGGCTGTTGCCTGTTGGCTTGCCAGACAAAAGGGTACTGAGGTTAAGGTAGTTGAGATTTCTGAGTTCGAGATGCCTCTTTATAATGGCGACATAGAAGAGAAACAGGGGGCTCCTTCCAACGCACACAAGCTAAAAGATCTTTTAAACGGGGTAGACGGTGTCATTATCTCAGCTCCTGAATATAACTACTCCGTAAGCGGGGTCCTTAAGAACGCCATCGACTGGACCTCCAGAATAAAACCGCAGCCGTTCAGAAAAAAACATATGATGCTGATGTCCGCCTCTCCTTCCATGGTCGGAGGCAATCGTGGGCTTTGGGTGTTGAGGATGTCGTTGGAAGCGCTGGGAGCTTTTGTTTATCCTGAGATGTTCTCCTTGTCCCTTGCACATGAGGCTTTTGATGGCGACAACAAACTAAAAGATATCAATCTTTACAAGGCGCTGGAAAATAATGTTGATGGTTTTATAAAACATATAGGTAAAAACTAATGAAAAATGTAGTCTTAATTTTGGCTTTTTTAGCTATGGGCTGCAATAGTTCTTCTGATGCTGGAGCAGTTAAAGATACCGTGCTGCCGGAAGAAGAAACCCTTGCTTACAGAGATTGTGTTGTTGATAGCGACTGTGTATATGCAAGCAATGGTTGTTGTGGCTGTGCCAATGGTGCAGAAGATATTGCAGTTAACAAAACTAAACTTAACGATTTTGAGGCCCTGTTCGATTGCGATGGTGTTATGTGCACATTGATGGCTCCTGCTGAGCCTTGTGGGTCCACAGGTACTATTTCCTGCAAGAACCATATATGTGAGTATACGCCGGCAAACTAAGGCCTTTTTGTCTAACACCACACACTACCTTTAAATATCTGCTCAGTGTTAATTGTTCCCGTTGCTTTATGGAGCAGTTCCTTTGTTGCTCTCCTTGTAATTCAAGGGAGGTGCTCATGAAGAATAAAAGAGGACAAGGGATGATAGAGTACATAATCCTGGTCGCCCTGCTTGCGATAGCGGCAATTGGGGTCACGGAATTATTGGGCCAGACAGTAAGAACAAAATTGGCACAAATAACATCTGGTCTTCAGGACAGGGGGGAGAATATTGGTAAAGACCTTCCCTCAGTGGAGGAAAAACATGTCAACAGGAAGGGCCTTTCTGATTTCAGTAGGAATACAAATAAAAAATCAAACAGTTCCAGGAGCAACAATAGTTCATGGTCTTTTTAGAAGTGTTACTTTCCTATTCAAAATTATTGATGACGATCACAGTTATTGGTATCGCACTTTTTTATCTGCTCTTTAGATCTATGAGTGGCGGTATGTTCTATTATTATTCAAGGTCCACAGCATTGATCGGTATGGAGCAAGGTCTTTTACATGCAAAAAGATTTAGTGGAAAATTTGAACCTATCTTTAAAAACACAAGAACATTGCCCATGAACAATACTTTATTCATAGAGGGTGTACTCATAGGTAATAAAAAATTCAAGAGAATGGAGTCGGGAGAGATAAGACATGAGATTTTCCTTGAATAAAAAAGGAACTGTACTTGCTGTAGTGACTATTGCCATATCCCTTCTTGTGTTTTCCTTTATGGAACTTGGAAGGGCTTATCACTCCACTATTAAGATAATAGAGGAACAGAATAAAAAAGACGCACTTATGCTTTCTGTAATAGGATTATATGTAGAGACGCTGGACAAGGTTTCTTGGGCCAACAAACAGTTACAGCGTATAGCAATGCTTTGTTCATTGGCTATAGTAATGCCGGAACTTGCTCCAATGCTGGAGCTTGCACAAAAAATTAGTGTTGGTCTGGAAAAATATCAGGACCTTCTTTTGCTGAGATTAAAGACCTATGCTCCGTTACTTGACCTTGAACTAAGACGTAAAAATAAACTCGATCTTTTGCCCAACTATCATTATGTGGAACATAGACGACGTACTGGAGTGGATCTTGGTTTTTTTAAAGTCCCGGCACTTATAGAGTTCAGGGGTAGCATATTTAAAACGGCGTGCATCAAAACAAAAGGTCTTGTTACCAATAGTTCTGTTTGTGTAGACCACGGTGAACACCGGGACGTCAAGGATGGCTGGTTCGCCCCTACGGCAGATAACTGGTCGATAAGGTTTACAGATGCTTAGTGAATTTTACTGTATTTTCATCTTTATAATGCCCGTGGTGGTATTCATACTTTCGTTCTCAAAAGTAATGGATTCAAGATTCAAAGACGAGGACACCATGCGCAAGGCGGTGTATTCATATTTTATGGAGGATGCATGTTTGGATAAGCTTAAGTGCTCTGGATCAAAATTGGAATTAGAAGGTGTTTACAACATCGCTGTAAGAAAGCCTTCCAAGGGCCTTAAAAAGCTTGATAAAGGAGGTGTAAATGATAGCTCGCTTGATGTGTTCTA
>CAYVOB010000041.1:0-11373 GCA_964452945.1 uncultured Bdellovibrionales bacterium | reverse complement strand
CCTCCAATTAAACTTATATAAGCCCATTGGAATGGGTTTATTTCCTAGAATTTAAAATTAAACAAAAAAAATTGACTTGTTTTTGCATGTCAAAAGTTTTTCAACTTTTTATCTTACTGCTATCTGCTATTTAGTTTTCAAAGACCTCTTTTCCGACTTAATTTTAAGAAAAAAACATTCCTTATCACCAAGTGCGAAGGCTAGTTATAGTCAAAGAGGTCTATCTTGGCAAGGGATTTTTTCTTGTTTTTTTATTTATTGTCAACTTTGTGCCAACTATACGGTTATATTGGTTTTTTTATATGGGTAAAAATCTTTTGACGCAAAAAACTTAAGTTACATTCTATAAGGCCTACTATGCATATATAATGTAGCACATGACCCTTAGGAACAAGATGTTACTGGCTATTGGGGCACTTATAACGGTAACCGCCCTGACAATAATTTACGTCGCTGGTAAAGCCATATATAGATCCAACATTTCCCATGCATATACAGTGCTCTCCATAAATAATGAGAACATATATATAGATATCAGGACCAAGATAAACCAATTAAAGGCGTACTCATTAACTGCCGTATACAATCAGCTTAATAAGCTTAATGTAATATCACCGTCGGAAGATGCAAGAACTAAGTTTGTTAACAGCATAATTATAAAAGATGATCATGGTAAAGATGTTATAAGCTTTCCAAAAGAGCTCAAATCCCCGTGCATGATACAAAGTACAGGCCTGGAGCTTACCCTATTCTCTAAACCAACCTCAACCATAAATTCACTATGTCTTACGTACACTATATATAATGAAGGGAAAATATATACCGCAACGGCAAACATATCTCCAAGCTTCTTTAATAGAAGGTTGCTCACCGCACCCATGATAATAACCGTACCCGGAGCGATGGAGATAAATCTTACAGAGAGGTCCATAGCCTTATATGGACGTAAAAAGCTCAACACAATAATAGGGGACCCGGAAATAATAAAGGGACGTTACAACTTTATAAATACAGACAAATATTTTGTTCTTCTACAGGAAGCACCCAAGACCAATATAAAGATCGTCTCTTATAATGAGATCGGTGCAATAAGCTCCTCTTATCATCAGTTCATAATATCATCGCTGGGAACCATGCTGCTAATTTTGATAGTAGCAATGATAGTATTCTATTTGATCGTTAACTCTTTCTTAAAACCGATAAGGAACCTTTGCACGGCATCAAAATGTTTTGCCGACGGAGAATATGACCACAAGATCGACAGCACCAGCTTTAAGGAGATAAACGAGCTCATCTTTTCCTTTAATACCATGATAAAAAAGATAAAGGAGAGAGAAAAGGAGTTGTCTAACCTTAACGAGAACCTTGAAAAAGAAGTTAACAAAAAAAGCGGAGAGCTTGTGCATGCTGCAAAAATGGCGTCGCTGGGAACATTATCAAGCGGTATAGCTCACGAATTCAATAATATACTTGGTGCAGTCATAGGACACGTAAGCCTTGCTTTGGAGAAAAAAGATCCAAAAGAAATGGAAGATTCGTTGGAAATAGCCCTGATGGCGTCAGAAAGAGCCTGCGCAATAGTGTCAAGGCTCCAGGACTTTGCAAAGAACAAAGGCAACAACTTCTACAAGATCAACGTCAACAACGCAGTGAATAACATCATTACCCTGATACAAAAGGACTTCATAAACAACAATATCAAGATAAAAACAATTCTCCAGCCTGACCAGTTCATAAATGGTGATCAAGCTCAAATAGAACAGGTAATATTGAACCTGTTGCTGAACTCAAAGCAAGCAATGCCCACGGGTGGTGTGGTAGAGATAGACACAAGAAAGGACGATGAGTACGTATATATACTAGTAAGGGATAACGGCACTGGCATACCGGAGGATCATAGAGAAAGGATATTTGAGCCGTTCTTTACAACAAAGGGTGTGATCGGTATGGGCAAGGACTATGGGGCAGAGGATGTTGAAGGCACGGGACTGGGCCTAAGCGTCTCCCACGGCATCATAGAGAACCATAGTGGAACCATAAAACTATTAGAGAGCTCACCAAACGGAACCACCTTTGAGATAAAGATACCTCTTGCTTAGGGGACGAACGAGTAATATTATCAAAAGATGAATTTCAATGACCTTGTAAAAAAGCTCACAAACACCAAAGAACCTATGATTATCTCAACACACTGCTGTTTGGATGGAGATGCAGTTGGGAGTGAGATAGCCCTTGCATATGCATTAAAAAAGAAAGGTAAAAAAGTATCTATCTTCAACCAGGATATACTACCGGAGCAGTTCAAGTTCCTTGAACACCACTTTGATTCCTTCGCAATAGAGAACCTGAATAAAAAGACCCCCGTCACAGCAGTAATAGTAGACGCCAACGATCTAAATAAGGTAGGAGAAGCAGCAAAGTCATTTCTCACAGGCGAATTAAAGATACAGGAACTTATCTTCATAGATCACCACAAGCCAAAGCAAAAAGACCCAAAGGCAAAATATTTTACATCAGAAGAAGCCTCTTCAACTGGGGAGATAATCTACAAAATTATAAATGAGGGTTTAGGACTTAAGGTTGACAACGTACTCGCAGAGGCAATATACACAGCGATAGTCTGTGACACAAGATCATTCAGATATTCAAGGACCAACGCCTATTCGCACCAGATAGCCTCTGATCTTATAAAGCTAGGTATAGAGCCTGAAAAGATACAGAGCGAACTTTTTGGCAGCAACACCTTAGGACAGATAAAGGTCCTGGGATACGTCTTGAGCAATGTAAAGCTTAACGATAATAAAAAACTTGCCTACGCGTTCATTCCCCTCGAACAGTTGATGGAAAATGATGTCTCTCCGTCGGACACAAAGGGTTTTATAAATAACCTCCTCACCATTAGGGATGTTGAGGTGGCAATATTGTTCCGCCAGGATACAAAAGAATCCATAAAGGTAAGCATCCGCTCAAAGGGTACCTGCAACATACAAGGACTTGCAGAAAATTTTGGTGGAGGCGGGCATAAGTTCGCAGCCACGTTCACATCACATAAACCATTCGAAGAACTTAAAAACGAGGTAATATCCGCTTTTGAAACCATCTAAAGGAATAGTCGTAGGCATTTCTACAAGCAGTGAACAAATAAATATCGAAGAAATAAAGGCCCTCACCCTAACAGCGGGCATTGAGATCTGTGATGTTTTTGTGCAGCATGTAAAAAAATTCCATCCTGCTACGGGCGTTGGAGAAGGTAAAGTACGCGAGATCGCAGAAGCAGTTAACAAACATGATGTCGATATAGTGATCTTCGACGTAGAACTTACTCCTTCACAGCAAAGTAATCTTAAAGAGGCCCTTAATGCCACAGTACTGGACCGGACTGGTTTGATATTGGAGATCTTTGGTCAAAGGGCAAGAACTAAAGAAGGAAAAATCCAGGTAGAATTAGCCAAGCTAACTTATAAATTATCCAGGCTAAAGGGCCTGGGTATAGAAATGAGCCGTCTTGGCGGAAGCGGTGGTGTAGCTGCGAGCAAGGGACCTGGAGAAACAAAGTTAGAGACTGACAGAAGAAGCATAAGGGACAAGATCGCAAGGCTCAAAGATGAACTGAAAGATATAGGTAAGAGCAGAGCACTTCACAGAAAATATAGAGAGAAAAAGAACATACCGCAGATCGCGATAGTCGGTTACACGAACGCAGGTAAATCCACACTGCTAAACCTTTTGACAGCTGCAGAAGCCTTTGTTGAGGATAAATTATTCGCCACCCTTGATCCAACCACAAAAAAACTTAAACTCTCGACGGGAAAGCAGGCTATCATAACAGATACCGTAGGGTTCATAGAAAAACTCCCGCACCATCTTGTTGATGCATTCAAATCCACCTTTGAAGAAATAAAAGAAGCTGACTTGGTACTGCATATAATAGACATCTCTAATCCAGAATTCCATAACCAGACACTTATTGTAAAAGAAGTTCTTAAGTCCATGGAAGCAGATAAAATACCAACTATCTATGTATACAACAAAATAGATGTTAAGGGCGTAGATAAAGAGGTATTTTTACGATACCCTAAAGAAAGGCCGTTCGTTATGATGTCCGCCCTGACGGGAGAAGGCTCCCCTGAACTTCTGCAGAGGATCGAACAAGGCTTGTCTGAATTCTGGGTAAGGATGAGGCTAAAGATAGAGCACGTTGACTCATGGATCATGGCGATGCTGATGTCCAGCGGACATGTAATGAAACAGGAAGACTTTGAAGACTACATAGAAATAGAAGTAGAAATGCCAAAAAATGCTGCAGCCAAACTTAGAAAGATAATACCTGACGCTAAAATAATTGTATTGCCATAAAAATTCCACAGGGGTAATTATTTGTCATGGAAAATAAAAAATATGTTTTAAAACCATTTTTGGACCACAAAAAGATAGCTATCCTTTGTAAAGACCTAGCAGAACAAATAAACAGCGACTACAAAAAATACGCCGTTGACGCTCCAGAAAAGTTCGTTAAGCCTCAGGTAGTAGCATTATGCATCTTAAAAGGAGGGATGTTCTTTATTGCCGACATACTCCGACAGATAAATATCCCCTTCGTTATAGACTTTGTTAAGCTCTCAAGCTACGGCAAAGGCACAAAATCCTCTGGAACAATAGCAATACTTCAGGACATCTCCACTGACTTAAAGGACAAACACATAATAATATTTGATGAGATAGTGGACAGCGGGAAAACGCTGTCATTCTACATTGACAGGCTGCGTTCGGCAGGACCTGCATCTATAAAGATCTGTACCTTAATAGACAAAAAGATCTGTCGTTCACCAGAAAGCAAGGTAGAAGCAGATTATGTAGGCATAAATGCGGATGAAGAGTTCCTGGTAGGTTACGGGCTTGACCATGGTGAAGCTTACAGGAATCTTCCAGACATATACCAGCTTGTAGAACAGAAATAAGACGTTTTACCTAATAGATTATCTCTATGTTGTTACGTTTGCAGAATGATTCCAGCGAGAGCCTTGCCCTGTCGGGGTGTACGAACCTCTCTAAGTTTATCATAAGGCTCTTTAATTTAGACTTTTCATCAAGATATTCCACCAGGCAGTATTCCTTATCGGTCATTGTGAAGAAGAGGACCTTAAAATACACACGTTTTATCTGTTTTGCATCCAGCGCCTTTTTAAAGTATGTGGGCAGTTCCTTGTGACAGTATACCAGTTGGGATTCATATACCCTTATATAGCTGCCCTTGGTCCAAAGTATCTTTATCGCGCAAAGGATAAAGGGCAAATAAACGTCCGTTATCGTGTTTGGCAGGAGTTTAAAGCGGATAACGAGGAAGAACCAGCCTATGACAAGGAGCATCCACTTGTCGGTAAAGAACTTATATGTATAGCGCTCGTATGTTGACATAGCCCGATTACCCCAATAAACTCCGCTGCAAATGCTAAAAAAACTTGCCATAAGACCAGAGGACATCCTTGCGGTGCTGATGATATTACCATCACTATGGGTGGCAAGGCAATCAGAGTATTATTCCTTTCTTAGTGGTAACATAGTCGTCTCAAAACTCACTGGTGGACTGCTTCTGCTGATAATATTGTCTTTGCTTACAGCTCTATACGAGAATAGAGAACAAAGGATTATAGACACAATAAAATCGGGAGTTAAGATACCTCAGGTAACCATGGAGGATCAACTGATCTATCTGTGGAAGACAAAATTCAGGATACTGATAGTTGCAAGGGATTACCTACCGTTCCTCATCTGCATACTTGCATATCACACCATTTTGAACGGTCTGCCTCACGTTAAGTACTACAACCTTGACAACATCTTCATGGTGACAGAGCACAAATTCGTGGAGAGCTGGAGAGTAGCGGTAATAGGCTGGTTCAGCCAGAAGACAAATTTTAAAGCGCTGATGCAGGTAGCATACAAAACCTACATCTTAAGTGTGCCGATATTGGCTGTTTACCTTTACATGGTGAAGGACCTTAAAAAGTTCCGCTACTTTTTGCTAGCGGTGGTCTTTGGTTCCGTAATGGCGCTTATAGTGAACATATTCATGCCCAGCCTTGGACTTTATGCCTATTCCAAAGAGATCATTGCAGCTCAGAACGGCAGCGTAAGCCTGCCGACGGTATATTCTTCTGTGGTGATGTTCTTTGCATTCAAGATAGGAAGGACCCTGGGATTTGTGTTCATACCTTTGGCGTTATTGAGTTTTCTTGCTGACATTCTTACCTATTCGAATTATTTAGTAGCTGTGTTGATAGGCATACTGATAGGCTTGATAGCAGTACCTTTGGCAAGATACGTCGGAGAAAGATTTTGAAGAATGCAATGTGGTTCATGAGAAAGTACCTGAAGCCTCACTGGCCAAAGCTGATGCTGGTCTTTGTACTCGGCATAGTAGTGAGTGTAATCCCTGTTGCAAGCGTTCAATTAATAAAACCTGTATTGGATGATGTATTCGTCGGAAAGGACATTGCCACATTAAAATTGGTCGCTATAGGTGTAGTATTACTTTTCATGATAAGCGGTATCAGCAAATATGTTCACTTCACCATGCAAAGAGGCATCGGAGAACTTGCATTGATGCACTTAAGGAACGACCTTTACACCCACATAATCAAGTTACCTGTAAAATATCACTCCAAATATCATTCCGGTGTATTGATGACCAGGATCGTGAACGACGGGCAAAAGATACCAGAAGGAATGATGCTCTCCTTTGATTTTTTGAGAGAACCGATCACCTTCATAGGATTCCTTGTATCGGCGTTTTTTGCAAGCTGGAAGTTAACGGTAATGATACTGATAGTGGCGCCATTAGTTGTCTTCGTCATCGCAAAGGTGGGCGCGACCGTAAAACGCTATACGCACAGGAACCTTACCCAGTATGGCATATTGGGAACGTCGCTAAACGAGACCTTTAGCGGGATAAGGGTGATAAAATCATTCTCAATAGAGACTTTGATGAAAGCCAGGTTCCTGAACGTAAACAAGGAACTATATCGTGTGATCTTTAAAACATATCGTGTAGAAGAGCTCTCTACTCCACTGGTTGAGTTCGTAGGCAGCCTTATAATGTCCGTTGTTATCTTCATCGGAGGGATGTGGGTAATAAAGGGACAGGTAACCCCAGGCGAGTTCATGACAGTGTTCGTATCGCTTGGACTTGCGCAAGGTCCAATAAAGAAGATAAACAGTTCCAACCTTAAACTTCAAGCGGCAATAGCAGCAATAGAAAGGGTAAGAGAATTATTCAACCTGCCTGTAGAAAAAACGCGTCACGGTGTGCATCTTGAGGGCATCAAGAATTCAATAAGGTTCAAGAACATCTCATTCAAATACCCTGAGGAAGAGAACTATGCAGTAAAGAACGTCGATATGGAAGTTAAAAAGGGTGAGATCGTCGCGCTTGTTGGTGCAAGCGGAAGTGGAAAAACGACCATAGTTAACCTGTTGACCAGGATCTATGACGTAGAGGAAGGTAACATCTTAATAGACGGCGTGGACATAAAGGACCTTAGCTTGAATTCACTTAGAGACAACATAGCCGTGGTATCACAGGATACATTCCTCTTTAACGATACTATCAAGATGAACATAATGACTGGAAATAGAAAGGCCTCAGAAGCTGAGGTAATTGATGCAGCCAGGTCCGCATATGCAGAAAATTTCATAAATAAACTACCCAACGGCCTTGATGAAATGTTGGGAGAGAAAGGGTTGAGGTTGTCTGGTGGAGAGAAACAACGTCTAACAATAGCAAGAGCGATAATCAAGAAAGCTCCTATCTTGGTGTTAGATGAAGCCACCTCTGCCCTGGACAGCGAGTCAGAAGTAGAGGTGCAAAAGGCGATCTCAAGGCTAATGGAAGGAAAGACCACCATAGTAATAGCGCACAGGCTGTCAACCATAAAGAACGCCGGAAGGATAATCGTGCTCGACAAGGGAAGCATCGTTGAGCAAGGGTCACACTCAGAACTGATAAACAGGAACGGCGCATACAAAAAATTCTATCAAAAACAATTCGAGGGGAACGAATGATAACAGGTAATAGTGTAGTACAAAACCTGAAAAGTTTTGCCTTTGATGATATTGATGACATGTTCAAGGATCTTCAGCGGCAAGGAATAAAACCAATAGATTTTGGCATAGGGGACCCTAAAGACCCAACTCCTGCCTTCATAATTGAAGCAGCGAAAAGGTCCATGGATGAGAACTCAAGTCGTGGTTATCCGCTGTACACTGGCACTTATGAATACAGGGACAGCATCTCCAAGTGGACACAAAAAAGGTTCGGAGTCAAATTGGATCCTGATAAAGAGATCCTGGCAGCAATAGGCGCAAAAGAGATGGTCTTTAACCTTCCAAATGCATTCGTAGAACCTGGTGATTACGTACTAATACCAAACCCAGGCTACCCTCCTTATCTAAAGGGGACCTTGTTCTCACGTGGCATTCCCTACTTCATGGAATTAAGAAAGGAGAACGGTTTTTTGCCGGACCTTAAAGCGATACCAAAGGACATCATAAGCAAAGCAAAGATACTCTGGTTAAATTATCCGAACAATCCTACAAGCGGTGTGGCAAGCCTTGAGTTCTACAAAGAAGCTGTTGAGTTCGGGAAAAAGAACAACATACTTGTCGTAAGTGACGAATGCTATAGCGAGATGTATTATGATGAAAAGTTCAAACCCCATTCAATACTTGAGGTAACAAAGGAAGGGGTCTTATGCATAAACTCTTTATCAAAAAGGAGCTGCATGACCGGATGGCGCATAGGCTGGATAGCTGGTGACGCTAAACTCATTGATGCAACAAAAAAATTAAAGACCAACATCGATAGCGGCATTCCTTACTTCATCCAAGATGCTGCCATTGCCGCCTTGTCTGATGAAAAACACGTCGAGGAACAAAGGAAAAGATTAAAGACAAAAAGGGACATCCTTGTTGATGCATTCGTTAAGGCAGGGCTGGAGAACTGTTCCCCAAAAGCGACATTCTATATTTGGCAGGAGCTCCCCAGAACCATCACAGGGCTACAACTTTGCAAAAGATTGCTTGAACCGGAATATGGAATAGTAATATCCCCAGGTTCTTTCCTTACCGACGTTGTAAACGGAAACAACTCCGGTAATAATTATGTAAGGCTTGCTCTTGTACCATCAATAGAAGAATGTAATCTGGCAGCAAAAAAAATAATTCGTGCCATTACATTGGGATGATCTGAGGGATAGGCATTCTTGAGTTGCCCTTTATTCTGAACGTATAAGTACCGTCCGGTTTTTTGGATTGTGGTGGCAGCAGCGCTAAGAAGTTGCCAAGACTGCTTGCGAGCTCACCGGAAAGCTTTATGCTCAGGCTGAACTCATACTGCCTGTTAAGTTTAAGGCTCATTTTCCCCTTCGCAGATATATCAGCAGGCTGGTTGGGGCCTCCTAATGAAAACTTTTCGATAATGAACTCACCGTTAGTTACGGCTGCCTGCAGCTTACCTGACTTTATCGTTGCATTTGGTATTACAACACCAAAAATATTTGATTCCTTCAAACGGATATTTGTCAGATCACCGGTTATGTTAAGTTCAGAATAAGCTGAATTGATGGCATTCAGAGAACCCTCTATTTTTAAATTGGTCTTGGCATCTATCTCTATCAAAGGCATCCACTGTTTGATCACTTCAGAAAGCCTGATCTCACTTGCGCTAATATCCAATAATAGTTCTTCTACCTTCTTCTTTGAACTTAAGGGGATACCATAGATCTTGCCGTCAATATTACCACCCAAGGCATTTGAATCTATCTTCAGCGATGGAGAAAATATCAGTAGTGATATAAGAGGTATCCCAACAAAACTCTTTCCAATTGTAAGGTCTGGACTGGCAGGAGAGAGCTTGATCTTTGCACTTTCAACAGAAACACCGATAGAAGGGAAAAGTGACATGTCGTTACCGGAAGATACGATCACAGCACCTGTCTGTGTAGATATGTTGTCTATTATATAATTGGCAGTATTTTCACCAGGAAAATAAATAATTAGGAACACCAAGAACGAAAAGATAAAGCCCAGCACGTAATATTTAACCTTATATAATGCTCGAAAAAAGTTCTGAATAGCCCTGGTCATTTAGGAGACCTCGCTACCACATTGAACATAGCATTGATGTACCTTATATCGTCGGTCCTTCTGGTGATCTTCAATGACTCTATCCTGGCAAAATTCTCGTTCTTCTCTATACCGGCCAAAAGTTTGGTAAGTTGTCTAATAGATATCTTCTCATATTTTACTTCCGAACTGTTCTCGTAATATTTGCCGCCTTCAACCTCTTTTTTTGCGGTTTCTTTTATATCTACTCTGGTTTCAGGATCTATTAATGCCGCTGCCTGTTGTTTGTCTATCAGATCTATTAAAGAAACATACTTCGAGCCAAGCGTTTCTGTCCTTTTCTTCTGTAGCTCCATTGCATTGGCTTGCATATAATCATTAAGGTCGTCAAGTTTTTGAAGTACAGTGATGGTAGCTTCTACGTTCTCTTGTTTTTTGGATATCCCTGACAAGAAAGAATTTATTATATAAAAGGATATAAGGACCGCAAAAAATATAATACCCGCCTTGAGCATCCTTCTGTCCCTGGACGGCATAGTCTGATACCATGCCTGGACCTTCTCTACATAAGGATTGTTCAAAAAGACGAACCACAGGTCTTGTAACCTATATTTTATACTTTCGAACATCACTTGCCACCCTTGTGTGTAGCGGATATTTCGAACTCACGGCCACCACCTGCCACTTGTTTTATTTCCCCTTGCTTAACAGCATCGAACTTACCCGATGATTCCAAGTACTGCTTAAAATTACCTGCTGTTTCACCACTGACGACCAAGACCTTCTGAAGCTTTAATGATTTACCCTTAATATCTAGTTCGAGCACGTCTACTGCTTGGTCCCTAGGTATAGATGCAGAAATGTCCTTAAGAACCGTAAGGGCAGAGTCCCCTCTTGGCCCCGCTGTATCACCCTCTATTATAGCCCTCTGTACTTTCATTCTTGTATCTATTTCCCTGGACAGTTTACTCATGTTGCCAAGCAATGCTGCCTGCGCCTTCTTATCCTTGTCTGGAAAAGCCGTCTTGAACTTACTCTCAAGACCAGCTTTATATTTAGCCTGAACCCTGTTCAAGATGAATGAATGGGTCATCGCATATATGAAGAACAATATAACTCCTATGGTCAGATTCCTTAATGTAGGTTTGAACAACGAATAATAATCTTCGCCTTCCAAAGAACCTGTCACCTTATCTGTATCTTTGACTATGTTAAAGCCCTTTAGCCCACTCTTATTTATGAACCGCAGAA
>CAYVOB010000040.1:9207-11587 GCA_964452945.1 uncultured Bdellovibrionales bacterium | reverse complement strand
AGATCACCACGGCTATGTATGTCAAAAAAACCGGGAACTGCGAACAGCCCTTTACCGTCTATAACCCTATCAAAATGATCAAAGGGGACAGCGGATGTTTCTGAATAGACCTCTACGATCCTTTGGTCTATTATTGCAATACCGCCAGGGAACGTTTTTTTCTTTGAAGGATCAACTACCTGTACGTTGTTAACAAGTATATCCATTGCCACAAAATATTAACACATTTTAGCCGATCAGGCTTTTTTTAAATATGCCCTTATGGAAAATATCACTATAACAAGTAAAAATAGGCCTAAAAGCTCGTATTCCACCCTTCTTACCTGTACCAGTATTTGATCTATCCTGTGCCCATTGAAATAAGCGAGATATATAAGGGTGGGAATACTGATACAAGAAGCCAGAATATCAGAAACGATGAACTTTTTATAACCTATTGCGAACATACCAGAAGTAAAGAACACCGAGTATCTTAGTCCAACAACGAATTTACTTATAAAAACAGACTTACTACCATATTTGTCCATGAACCTTTTTGCATATTCTAGATTCTTTTTACTTATTAGACTCCTGAAAAGGCGGAGATTGAACACTCTAAATCCAACCTTATTGCCCAAGAAGTATATTATTGAGTCACCTATCATAATGCTCATAAGACCAACGATTATGGCCGTACGAGGGTCTATTACACCTCTATAAGCGGCATAGCCTGCTGACAAAAAAACCATGTCTTCCGGAAAAGGCATCGCAAAGGCCCCTGCCAAAATAAGTAACAGGATCATGAAGTAGACATAGATCCCGCTTGAACCGGATATGATAGAGAGTATGTGTTCCATCAAGCCCCGTTATAAACTGGATGCTATAGCCAGGACTATAGACAAGAACTTGGATTCATGAGTGTCCGATCTTGACGTAAGTACCAGAGGCGCTTTTGCTCCAGCGACAATAGCTGCAGAACGTCCTTGTCCAAAATGACAAAGGCATTTGTAGATCATATTACCGCTCTCTATGTCGTCCGCAAGTATAAGGTCTGCATCACCTGCAGCTTCAAGATTATCAAGTTTTTTGACTTTAGCCGCATGTTTTGAAACAGCAACGTCCAGAGCGAATGGACCGTCCACAAGGACATCACCGAGTTTTCCTTCTTTAGCCATCTGCGAAAGTTTTTGTGCATCAAGTGTTGCTGGCATTTTTTCTGGATTAACTGTTTCTACAGCGCATATTGCTGCAACTTTTGGTTTCTTGACACCGAGCGCGTTAAGCACCATTGCTCCATTCTTTATCAAGCCCATCTTATCATCCAGAGAAGGTCTTATAGTAACAGCAGCGTCGGTAACAGCCAAGAACTTATGGTAAGTGGGAAGGTCGAACAAAGCTACATGGCTTAAAAGCCTTCCTGATCTAAGACCCTTTTCCTTGTTCAATATAGCCCTCATATAATCCGCTGATGACACAAGTCCTTTCATCATTACAGAAGCCTTACCGTCGTTAACAAGCTGTGTGCATATCTCACCTATCTTTGCAACTTCTGTCTCGTGGATTATCTCCATACCAGAGATATCTAGTTTTGATCCCTCTGCTATCTTGATTATGTTGGGTTTATTACCAACCAGAATAGGATCTGCAATGCCGCTATCCCTTGCCTCAACAAGTGCCGCAAGTACTTCTTCATCATCGGCACACATTACGGCCACTTTTCTTTTTCCGCCGGCTTTTACGTTAGCCTGCTTCACTAACTGGATCAATTCATCAAAATTAGATACGCTCATGGTACTAAACTCCTCTTTGTTTAAAGTGTATATTCCTTTGCTTTTTCTTCCTTGTTAAGAACCCTGAGTGCTCCAAGGGCCAGCGGCCTCATTTCCTCTTCTCCCGGATAAACTTCTACAGGAGCAATAAAGGAGACCATCCTACTTATATAATCCACCAAACGTTTATCGTTGGCCACACCGCCTGTGATCAAGATCTTGTCCACCTTGCCTTCGAGAACAACGGAATAGGCCCCTATCTCCTTTGAGATCTGATAACACATCGCATTGAATATAGCCTCTGCCTTTTCATCTTTTTCGATTATACGCTTTTCTACCTGGATTATGTCGTTGGTACCAAGGTAGGCAACAACACCACCTCTGCCTTTTATCATCTTTAAGACTTCCTGCCTCGAATATTTACCGCTAAAGCAGATATCGGCCAGCTGTTCAGTAGGTAGTGTTCCTGATCTTTCTGCAGAGAAAGCACCATCACCATTCAGCGCGTTATTAACATCAACTACCTTACCTTTTTTATGAGCACCGACGCTAATACCTCCGCCTATATGCGCAATGACAAAATTACATTCTTCGTATTTTTTGCCCATTTTAGCTGCAGCAAGACGGGCGAT
>CAYVOB010000040.1:0-9197 GCA_964452945.1 uncultured Bdellovibrionales bacterium | reverse complement strand
AACGCATGAAAAATGTATAGTCTTTCGAACAATGGATGTCCTGCTATCCTGGCTACCGACTCAATCTCATCAACAACGACCGGGTCAACTATAAAGGCCTCAACATTTATCCTGTCAGCTATAGATTTTGCAAGCATCGCACCTAGGTTGGAAGCATGCTCTCCCCTCTTGGCATTGACGAGGAAATCATACATTGCATCATTAACCTTATAAGTTCCTCCTGCAACCGGACTTAACACGCCTCCCCTTCCTACAACTGCATTTATGGAAAGAAGAGAAATATTGTTGTCGTTAAGGAACTTCAATACCAAGCCTTCCCTATATTCATGCTGGCTTGCTATCGTATGGAACTTTGAAAGATCTGTATCACTATGCCTTAAGGTCATCCTTATGACTTCGTTCTCACTATCGTATATTGCTATCTTAGTGGACGTTGACCCAGGATTGATGACCAATATTCTATATGGCATTTGTTACCTTCCTTATGATGGAGATATTCTTTTCTACAGCTTCCTTTCTCTTCAAAGACTTGTGTATTACAAGCTCTAATTTCTCCACAGGTATGACCTTAGTTGCAGCAAGGTATGCTGCAAGACCGGCTACGGTCTGAGCGGCTGGAACACCAGCTTCGGTAGATATTGCAGTCAAAGGTACATAATGGACCTTAACGTCCGTACGCTTTACCTTTTTCTCAACTATAGAAGAATTAACTATTATAGTTCCTCCCGGAACTACTTCTGACTCGAACTTGTCCAGTGACGGACCGTTCATAGCTATCAAAACGTTAGGAGATTCTACCAACGGGGAACCGATCCTTTTATTGCTCAATCTAACACTGCAGTTGGAGGTTCCTCCCCTCATTTCTGGACCGTACGAAGGGATCCATGTTACATTAAGGCCTTCATACATTGCCAATGTAGATAATGTATTACCTGCAGACAAGATGCCTTGTCCTCCAAATCCTGCCAATTTCACATTCTGGTCCTTGAACGATTTAACGTCGGTAGACGACTTATAATCGCTTGGTACCTTTGAGATATTCAAACCTTTTAGTATGTCATCGTCAGATAGTCCGGAAGGAGCAATGAACCGAGGTTCTCTTGTTGCTGTTTCATCCCTAAAGTTCTTTACAGGGAATATGTTGTGCATTGTGTTCTTTACCCATTCGTTCGTTTCCACAGGTGTTTTCTTCAAACCGCTAGGACAAGCAGCCAGAACTTCAACAAAAGAAAAGCCTTTACCATCGATCTGGTTCTGTATTGCTTTTCTTACCACCGCTCTTGCCTTGTTCCTGTTAGGTACGTCCGCAAGACTTACTCTTTCTACGAACACAGGAGCATCCAGCGTAGAGATCATCTCACATACTTTTATAGGAAAACCTTCGTTCTCAGGTTTTCTTCCATAAGGAGTTGTCATGGTCTTTTGCCCTATAGTCGTTGTAGGCGCCATCTGACCGCCTGTCATTCCATATATGGCGTTATTGACAAAGAACATCGTCATATGTTCGCCACGGTTAGCAGCATGTATTATCTCTGCAGTTCCAATAGCGGCAAGATCACCATCTCCCTGATAGCTTATAACTATTCCGTTAGGGCGCGATCTCTTTACACCTGTGCCAACCGCAGGAGCTCTTCCATGAGCAACTTGTATGTTGCCTGTATCAAAATAGTAATATGCAAAAACAGAGCAGCCGACCGGCGATATAAAGATAGTTTTATCCTGTATACCTAAGTCGCTTATGGCCTCCGCTATCATCTTATGTAATATGCCGTGACCGCAACCAGGGCAGTAGTGAGTGGTGATAACATCATCCACTCCCTTCCTTGTAAATTCATTAAAGAATGCTTTGGGTTTTGATATCGTATTTGTAGTATTGCTCATTTTTTATACTCCTTTTTACTCGACAAAAGCAACAAGGTCTTCAACTGTAGGGACCATACCGCCCATCCTATTAAAGAGCTCTACTTCCATCTTACCGTTGATCGCAAGTCTTATATCATCTATCATCTGCCCGTTGCTCAATTCAAAGGAGATCAGCCTCTTTGCATGAGAAGCCGCATCCCTACATGCTTGTTTTGGGAAGGGGAACAGCGTTATAGGCCTTAGCAATCCCGCTTTTATATTCTTGGTTCTCAAGATATCGACTGCACTCATAGCTATCCTTGAAGATATCCCATATGCAACAAAGACTATGTCTGCATCATCAAGCTGATATTTCTCGAACTTAATTTCATTCTTCTCTATCGTATCATATTTCTTTTCCAGCTTTTGATTATGGAGCTCCAGTGATTCTGCACTCATTGATATAGAGGTTATAAGAGCATTCCTGCTTTCCTTATCGCCGTAAATAGCCCAGTCAAATCTCTTGACTTTTTTAATCTCCGTCGGAAAAGCCACCGGTTCCATCATCTGACCTATATATGCATCAGTTAGTATAAAAACAGGGGTCCTATATTTTTCTGCAAGTTCAAATGCAATATAACCGTGGTCAGCCATTTCCTGAACCGAGTTAGGAGCTAACACGATCGTTTTATAATTACCGTGACCGCCTCCTTTAACTACCTGATTATAGTCTCCCTGCTCTGGATATATGTTGCCAAGGCCAGGACCTGCTCTCATTACATCCACTATCACGCATGGTAGTTCAGCACCGGCAAGATATGAGATCCCTTCGACCTTAAGACTTATCCCCGGTCCGGAGGATGCGGTCATTACCCTCGCGCCTGCTCCTGCAGCACCGTAGACCATATTAATTGCAGACACCTCACTCTCAGCCTGTATAAAAGTCCCACCTGTAGGTGGCATGTAAAATGCCGCCGCATGCGCGATCTCGCTAGCAGGTGTTATTGGATAACCAAAATAATGTGTGCATCCTGCAAGTATTGCACCTTTAACTACAGCTTCGTTACCTTTTATAAATTCTTTTTGCATAGCTTAGCACCCCTTTTTATGAACTGTTATTGCACCAGGCTCAGGACATGAATAAAAGCATACAGCACAGCCTATACAGCCCTCTCCCTTGTACTTAACATAATTGTAGCCCTGTGTGTTAAAGCAGCCTGAAGCCTCAAGGACCTTTTTTGGGCATGCAGCAACACAAAGATAGCAACCCTTGCACTCATTGTTCCTGATCTCTACTTTTGGTACATCACATGGATTAGGTTTCATTTTTGGGATCTCCTTTGATATTAACCAGACCGATACCTGTAAAAAGCACCTATGGAATTATTCCAATTTGCGCATCATGTCAATTGTGATAGATAAAACGCCATGGGACACAACCAGGTCAAAAGGCTCTGCTGTAGCTTGAAAGTCCTGCTGTGGCTGTATCTTGCCATCTCCATTGGAGTATCAATACATAAATACTTTTGTGGACCAACGAACTACATAACCTTTGCAACAAGCTTTTGGGAACTTATAAAAGGGATAGACATCTACTTTCCAGTACCAAAGATCTGGGATTACAAATACAGTCCCTCATTCTCTGTGCTTTTTGCTCCGATGGCAGTACTTCCCGTATTCCTTGGCTCCCTAGTTTGGACACTTCTTAATTCTTTTGTACTTTACCTAGCTGTAAGCAAACTGGAAATAGAACAAAAATCTAAAGCCTTCATACTCTGGTTCATCATATTTGAATACATAACATCTCTACAGAACTTCCAAAGCAACATCCTGATAGCAGGGTTGATGCTGTTCACACTCAACCGTTTAGATAATAAAAATCCGTTTTGGGGAGCTTTTACTGTAGCCGTCTCTTTTTTCATAAAGATATTTGGGGCTGCATCAGGAATTCTCTTCTTTATTTATCCGAACAAGAAAAAATTTCTCCTTTATGGTCTGCTGTGGGGCGTAATAATCGCGGCACTACCGTTGATGTTCGTATCACCGTCATGGCTCCTACATCTATACGAAAGCTGGTATAAGACCATGAGTGCGGACATGTCTGGCTACTTTGGTTACTCGGTAATGATGTTGGCTAACAAGCTAGTCGAAGTCCCAAAGTTATACATACAGCTGACCGGACTTTTAATACTGATCTCCCCTCTTATTTTTTCATACAAACATTTTAGCGAATACAAGAACCGTCTTATATACACCGCCTCCATCATGATCTGGACCGTTATCTTCAACCACAAGGCAGAATCCTCCACCTTCATAATAGCTGCAACAGGTGCAGCGATCTGGTATGTTAATTCACATAGATCTATTTTGGATAAAATACTCATTATCGGTGTCTTTATTTTTACAACACTTTCTTACACCGACCTTCCGGCAAGGATACTGGAAAGATTCTGTGATCTTCCTACGGTAAAGACCTTGCCATGTGTTTTGGTGTGGATCAAGATCCAGTTCGATCTACTTCGTAGAGATACCCGTTAACCCTTCTTCTGTTGAACTTAGGATTTAATTTTGCGACTATACGATCAGCCAGTCCGCTCTTGAAATTATCTATGTACCTTAACTTAACGCCACATTCTTTTGCAGAGGTTTCCAGCCTTGTTTCGTCCTGTTGGAACACTGTGTGTACATATGTTTTTTTGTTCTTATCTATCGCACACAGATAAGTTTTCCATTTATACCTGTCGATTACTTCAGTTTTTCCGGCATATGCCACAAAAAAATCAGGGACCAACGGACTATCACTTGCAAAAACCTGGAACCCCGAGCGTCTGACATAGTCCATAGGCTCGGTTACGTTAGACAGCGTAGGGCTAAATATCACAAGCAGTAAAAGCATTGTATTAACGGACCAGAACCAGTAGTTGCTGAACCTTGACCAAAAACCCGTTGCCTTTTTCATCCCAAGTCCCATCATCAAGATGAACAAGGGGATTATCGGGAACATGAACCTTTCTTCCTTATGTGGAGAGAAACAATGGAACACAACAAAGAACGCCAAAGGAACGCACAACCATAGTTGTCTTTTACAGCTCCTAAGAAAGGCTGGTAATGTTGTTATGGTCGCTATCGGCAGGGTCAGCCCTAAAAGTAAGAGAAGGAAATTATACCAAGGCTGCCTGCTATGCGTAGCCAGTACTTCCATCTGTAGTTTAGCATAACCAAATATCGACGTAAGGAACCCTCCAAAAGTCACATAATCAAGGATCACTTGTAAGATTAACGCAAGCAGTCCACCAAGGAAAAGCCACTTTGCCCTGTGCCTTAGATCATAGATACAAAGAAACAGGAACATCCCTATGAATAAAGATCCTGTCTGGAACCTGAACATGGCAGAGACACCAAAAAAAAGGCCTGCAAGGAATATGTTGCCGCCCTTGTCATCAAGTCTCCAGGACCTTGTAGAAAAATAAACAGCTAATATAACAAAAAAAGAACTCAAGGATTCTGACATCAGCCTTGTTCCTATAAAAGGCATAGCAAAATAAAAGGCAAAGAGCGTCGCTACCAGCAAAGCATTCTTATCATCTCTGTTTATGATCATTGATATCCTATATGCCAAATAGACCGTCAGCGTACTGAACAATCCTACTATCATCATTGCAGAACGAAGCAACCAAACAGGAGAACTTATCCCAAATAACTTGTTCGCTAATAAGAAAAGATAGTAATCCACATAATAAAGTATGGGACTACGCGCTACGTCGGTAAAGATATAAGATGGATCCAGGAACAGCTTCATGCCTGCCGGCCTTATAGCTGTTTGGTATTCATCAAAACCCATAAAACCGTAAGATGAATACGCACACAGTAAACGCAGAGCAGCCCCAGCAATAACTATAATGAACAGCCAAAGTTTGTTCTTGTTCAAAGGCATCACTCCTTTTTAAGTTTATCCAGGATTATATCTACGGGAGTACTAAGGCCTTTTGACTGATTACAAGAAAAGCAACAAACAACGACGTTGCCCTTTATGGACTTGCCACCTCTTGCCACAGGCACTATGTGGTCCATTGTTAGTTCTTCCTTCGGAAATTTTTTGCCGCAATAGTAGCAAACACCCTCTTCCAGTTTATTTTTCCACCAAGTAGTCTTTTTGAGCTCTGACGCTTTGGACTTTTCTCTCTTTATATGTTCCTTATCGAGGGTAACATCATAGTATTTTCTATCCTTCATATGGCTGTTCTAAATCCCACCATACAAACATAGGATAAGTTAGCACTGGTATCCCATCCGGAAGAAGGGAACTGTCTCCATACAAAAGGCATAGTCCTTATCTCCAACGGCACCAGATAAAAGTAATTGGATCCTCTTGAATCTATACCAAAAGAAAAGCCTGTGCCTACGGAAAACCCCAAAAAAACAGTCCTATTGTTAAGACCGATGTTGTAAACAAAAGGAATGGACACGTAGGCATCCCAATAACTTGTATCAAAGACTTTCATTATGTCCTTTTTAAAGTTAAGCGCAACACCAAGCCAAAAACCATTGCCAAATCCTACTATCAACTTTGATCCAATGACCTTATGAGGCTGCCATTCACCTTGCAAGGTAAAGTGTGTTGCTTCGTCACCCTTGATACTGATGGCAGGACCAAGCCCAAAGCCTGCATACTCAAAGGACCAGGCACTTAGCGATACGGAGAGCAGTATTAATGTTATTATGAAGCGTTTTATCATTTACATCCTGTTATAAATAAGATCGGGCAAGATCCTCATCATGAACGCAACGAACCTCCATCTTTTGGTGATAAAGGCCTCCTTCTTCCTGGACATTACAGCATCGTAGATTTGTTTTGCCGCTTTTTGTGGCGAAGAGACCCAGAACATTCCCTGATTGCCCTTTGTGAGCTCAGTATCAACAAACCCTGGTTTGATATCAGTCACATAAATATCTTTTAGCCCTTCATGGACAAACTTATTCCTTAGGCCTCGTAAATAAAAACTTATGTACGCCTTTGAAGCTCCGTAAGCAGGGTCCAATCTGAACGGTCTTATTGCGGCAACAGAGGATATTCCTACCAGCTGTCCCTTTTTCCTTTGTATTAAATAATGGGTAGCTGCAACGGCCATCGCCGTAAACCCCATCACATTTATATCTATGCTTGGCTTTTCCTTCTCCCATTCAAGCTTGTTATTGCTATGCCCCACACCTGAATTTATTACGATAATATCAACGTCGCCCATCTCACCCATGAGTTCTTGTAGTGCTTTAATGGAGGTATCAGTATCATTAAGGTCCATGTACTTTATAAGGGACCGTCCAGGAAGCTCGTTTTTAAGTTCCTCCAACAGATTTGTCCTTCTTGCTGTAAGACCAACAGTAAAGCCGTTACTGGAAAAAACCTTCGCAAGCTCTTTTCCTATGCCTGAAGACGCCCCTATGATGATAACATTTTTTCCCATGAGCTATAAAATAGACTTAAGACACGATTAATTCAAGTGTTAACTCCTAGTTACATAGATTGTAGCCTAATACTTTCTAAGTCGCGGCCTCCGTTCGTTGCCAGTCTAAGGTTCGCCGGTTTTCATTGGCAGCCCTGCGGAAGCTACCTCGGTCTGCTATTTCATCAAAAGTCTTAAACGACGGCTAATCTAAGACTGGCTAACTCTCTACGGCAGTGACTTAGAAAGTATTAGGCTACAATCTAGTAAACGTATACTGTTACCATACCGGAATTAGCCAGGGGGATGACGGGGTCAAGTTCATAGACCGTAGATAGCATCTCATATATTGCGGAACGGATCCGGCCATGGCCCGTTATAAAATAGCAGGTCTCAGCGTTGTTACTCATCCTTATCTCGTTTATGACGCCTTCCACGACCCTTAAGGCATCATCGACGCTGTAGCCATGGAAGTCTATCTCTATGTACCTTTTTTGCCTCACCAAAAACCACCTATATACGTAAAATTACCCCTAAAATACCAAAAAACAAGGCTTGACTTGAGTAGGCTAGCTATGCCATAACCAAGCCTAGACTGGGGATAACCCCAGCTATTTGCATTTGCAAGGAGGATTTTTTTGAATGGGTAAGAAATTGTATGTAGGCAACCTGCCTTACAGCGTTAATGATCAGAAATTGAACGAGATGTTCTCAGCAGTGGGCGAAGTAACTTCTGCTAAAGTAATCACCGACTATGACTCTGGTCGCTCAAAGGGTTTTGGTTTTGTAGAAATGGCTAACGATGACGATGCTAAAAAAGCTATCACTCAGTTAGACGGCAAGGACTTTGATGGCAGAGCTATCAAGGTTAACGAAGCAAGACCTAAAGAAGACAGAAGATAGTCTTTGAAAAATACGCTGACAAACAAAAGGCGCGCCCGGTAACCCGGGCGCGCCTTTTTATTACCCCAAAACTCCCCTTTATTAACTTATCTTAAAAGCACCAACGTATCCTGAAGCACATTATCCACACAAACGTTCTCAGAACCACTAAGAGGTTCTATGATCCTAATTTTCAAAGCTGATTCATTAATATCTACGTACTCTCGTTCTACCTGTACTGGTCTCTTTATACCGATCGGCAGTACCCCTTCGCTAATAGACTCAAGGTCCTCTGGGTTTAGAACTGACACCAACGCAATTTCTGCATACACAGCATCATCCATTACCAGCTCGGCATTATGAGAAACACCTATAGAGATCGGTGGTCTGCTTATTGATATATTCGTTCCGTTCGCACTTATAAGAGGCATACAGGTCTTTGCTTCGGCGAGTACACCATTGGCTAGTATCGCGATATCCTTAATGCCGGTCATGTAAAGGTTAGGTTCCGGTTTTTTTGGATCACCATATTCAGCTTGTGAAAGCACCATATAAGTATCGTCAAAAATATTAATCTTTGTTTTAACCAGTGCTTTCACCGGAGTAACACCAGAAACGGTTTTTTTAACGCAAACTCTTTCTTCACACCAGAGTACGCTGTGACCTATGGTAGCAGTAGGACTTTCAGTACCACCGCAGACCCCTATATTTGCTTGAACAATTATGAGTTTACCAAGCACACTAGATACTCCATCTATATAGCCGAGTACTGAACCTGTTGGCAATACTACTACGGACTCTATTTCCTCTGGTATTTCGGCAATACTTGCACTAATCTCACCGGTCTTTATCCACAGTAAAGGTTTATTGTCGGAGTTCCATAATTCTCTTCCATCAGGAAGCGGAGCAAGGTGCATAAGGCCGTCTTTAGCTCCCATGTACTGACCTCCAGAACAAGAAGCATCTTCTGTTGCAAAACTAACACCTTTGTAGGCGTTTATGGTGATAGTGCCGTCCGAACAAAAACTTGTT
>CAYVOB010000039.1:0-11645 GCA_964452945.1 uncultured Bdellovibrionales bacterium | reverse complement strand
TCTCTCTGCAAAAAAAAACAAGCTTACCGGTATTGCAAAGGTAAGATTCACTCTTCTTAATAATGGTTTAATAAAAGATGTGATTAAAATATCTAGCTCCAGCGGACACGAAATATTGGATGATACTGCTATAAAGATAATAAAAAACTCAGCTCCTTTTCCTGCTTTCCCCGAAAGCATAAAAGAAAAGGAGCTGAGCCTTAACGTCAATATCGATTTCTCTATGGACGATGAATAAAGATACCCCAAGCCATAGATCTTTCTGATTTGGTACTCAAGTCCGTCCTTGTACCATTCTTCCAATATGCTGCAACTGCATAAGTAGGTGACAAAGCGTCCGCATAGTAACCAGTAATATAAATATCAGATCCATCGGCGAGGACCTTAAAAGCAGAACCAATCTCTGTACTAAGGTCTGTAGAAAGGATGCTCTTTACACCATTAGTCCAATAAACAGCCTTGATGTCCTCCATCTCTCCGGTTGCGGTGGATATACCCGCAACATAGACATCAGTCCCACTTACCGCAACACCTATAGCTTGAGCCAACTCTGGGGTTTGATTAAGTTCAGTAGCTACAGTGTTCTTCCAATATACAGCCTTTACAGTAGCTGTTATATTTCCAGAAGTATATACGTCTGAACCACTGACAAAAATATCTGAAGCAGAACCTACCTCTGACGACAATTCATATTTTGTAACAGCCTGAGTAAGAAGATTGTAAGTCCAGTAAACAGGTGTGGTCTCGTCCTTCCCAGAAATATATAGCAGATCCCCGCTCTTATATAGGCCATAAGCACTGCTTCTCTGACCAGGTGTACCAAGCTCTACTTTAGTAGTAGCGCTGGTCCATAGTGTAGCCATGTTATTAGTGCCGTCAGGCATATATGATCCTACTATATATACATTAGTCCCATCTACATAAATCGCTGTAGCATCTGAGTCGCTGGTACCATCAGCCAAGTCGATCTTGGTCCCATTTTTCCAGTAGCAGGCTGTATCATTAAAACCAGTTCCCTTATTATAATATCCAACCACATAAACATCTGCACCACTTACAAAGATCCCCTCTCCTCTGGAATCCATGGTTGTTGCACCAACATTTGTTTTAGTTCCGTTCTTCCAGTAGCAGGCGATGTTCTTATCTAGGCTCACATCTTCGTAATAACCCGAAACATAGACATCAACAGGTCCGGAACCACAGGAAAGAAAAGTTGCAGACAGGATCACAACTGAGCAAAGGATCAAGAGTTTCTTCATATATCCTCCTTTATTTAAATGCTGGTGATTTTACACTCTGTCTGGGGTAAAACAAGAATATTATTGACTTGTAAGGGCTAGAACAATATAAGAAATCGTTAGTCAAAAAACCTCTTTTCAGGGGAATTCCGGTGAGAATCCGGAGCTGTCCCGCAACGGTAAAAAGGTAAAGGCCTTTAAGCCCGAGAACCTGACTGGAGAGTATCCCGAGGAGGAAATCATGGATCATCTTACTTTTCCCTACAAAAGACTTTTCCCAACACTAGTGATTCTTATCGCCCTAACTTCTTCATGTGCAAGAATGAGTGAACAACCCAGCGATGAACAGGACATCACGCCTGCAGCTCCACTTACAAGAACAGCCGTAATAGCAACACAAGCTTCTGACTATTCAAGCGGAGCGCATTCGATCATAAACTATTCTGCTCCACGTTCTGCAACTAACGACCTTTTACCTACTGGTTCTGATGTAAGGATATTTAGCCATGGGAAGCATTTTTATAGAATAGAAAGGTTTGGTGCTAATACAATAACAAAATTCAGCATAGACGATCCTGCAACCCCAATATGGCAGTTCTCTACAGATGAACCTGGTGATACCAACTCAAATCCATATGCAATAATATTCTTGAACGAAACCAAGGCATACCTACTGCGCTATAACAGTACTAAAGCGTGGATTGTTAACCCTTCTGTAACTCAAGAAAATGAAGCAGGCTTTAAAATTGGAGAACTAGACCTTTCTTCATTTGCTGATGCTGACGGTTCACCAGATATGGCTAGTGGTGTTATAGTGGGGAACAAGTTGTTCATAGCATTACAAAGGTATGATATGGTCGCCGGACCTGTGAACAGCTCCTTCATAGTAGTATTCGATACTAACACCGATACCAAAATAACAGATATAGAATTGGATATAAGAAATCCTGCAGGAAAAATAAAATTCCATGACGGATATATATACGTACCCGGAGCAGATGACATGTGGGGGTTCGTTCCAACAGCTACTCACGGGGGAATACAAAGAATAAACACAACAACATATGCTGTAGATCCTGTAATAATAGCACCAAACAATAATATAACGAATGTGGAGATATCTTCGTCGACCAAAGGTTATTTTGTTGTGTACAGCGGCTGGGGTAATAACTCTTTGAAGGCCTTTGATATACAGACCAAATCTGTAATTGCAGGTAACATCGCCGATATTGGCGATTCAGGTGATAGATCAATAAACGATATAATAAGTGATAAGGAAGGCGCCTTGTGGGTGGCAGATGCTTCATTAACAGGATCGGGAATATATATAATAGACCCCACAACAGATACGATACAGGAAGGGCCAATATCAACAAACCTTAACCCTGTAGAAATAACTTTTTGCGAACAATAATGCGTTTGTTATTTTCAATATTGATAATTCCTTCGTTGCTTTATGCAGGCGAAGTAAATCTTGGTACCGTCATAGTGAATGGGGATCCCTCTACATATAAGGCTGGTGATGTAAGCCCGGAAGAGACATCTTCTTTTTCATCTGTGATAAAAAAAGAATCATTTGAGTCCAGGTCCGTTAGCATATCAGAGGTCATAGAAAAAGAATCCAGTGTACAGGTAAGACAAACAGGTGGACTCGGAAGTTTTTCAAGTCTATCGCTGAGAGGTGCTTCCAGCGATCAAATAATGATATTCATGGACGGTATACCATTGAATGATAATGCAGGAGGTGGTGTTGACCTAAGCACGATCTCGCTTTCTGATGTTGATTCGATAGAGGTATATAAGGGTTTTACTCCTATAAACTTTGGACGCTCCTCAATAGGAGGTGCGATCAACATAGTAACTAATCGAGCTAAAAAGGGGCTCAAAGGTAATTTGACCGTGGAATACGGTTCATTCAACACCTTCAAAATATCCCCGTTCATTAATCACAAACCTGGTAAATTCGATTATATAGTGAGTGGTGATTACCAAAGCAGTAAGAACGATTTTACATTCCTGAACGATAATGGGACACAATGGAACCCTTTAGATGACAAATGGGAAAAAAGGAACAACGCCCAATTCAGACAAGGAACTTTTCTTTTATCAGGTGGTTATGATCTCACAAAGGATGTAAGGCTTGAACTATCGAACCAATATTTTTCCAAGGGTCAGAACCTGCCTTCATGGAACAATTCACCAAACACAAATACCCATTTCTACACTGTTCGCGACCTAACCAGCATAAAGATGATCATCAACAATATAGGTAATATGAACCTAAGTTCAGCCTCAAGATTAGACAACTCATACAAAAGAGAAACGTACGATGACAGGGATAATTCCCTAGGCGTTGGTGCACAGTACAATGAATACAAGACCATCTCCTATGGTTACAACCAATTCTTTGAACTGCCGACGAAATATAACATCATTGACCTTGTGATAGATCTGCATAAAGAAGACTATGAAACGAAGGACCTATTGAATGTAGATGTCACCGCTCCAAGCTCCAGGAACATTTATTCTTTTTCCGCTGAAGACAAGATACTTATTCTCGATGGACGATTTATCATAAGCCCTGCATTTACATTTGAATACTTTGATAACAATTTTGACTCATCATCAGCACCAAGAAGTGAATCACACGGATATTTTAATCCTAAACTAGGGGTCAGATACTCAATGCTTGGCTGGCTCACACTAAAGACCAACCTGGCAAAGTATATAAGGGAGCCATCATTTTTTGAATTGTTCGGGGATCGCGGTTTGTTCGTAGGTAACAGCGACCTTAAAGCTGAAAGCGGGGTCAACTTTGATATTGGTCCTGAATTCAACTGGAACAAGATGTTTTTTAGCGTCGTATATTTCAGCAGCAAGGTCACTGATGTCATCTCTTATGTTTACAATGCGAGAGGGGTCGGTCAGGCAGTGAACATATCAAGTTCCACGATCAATGGCATAGAAACAGAGCTTAAAATAGAAAAGATCAAACACGTGGCATTGAATGCTAACTACACCTGGCAATCTGCAATAAATGAGAACACTATCCAGGCCTTTAATGGCAAAAAACTTCCAGGAAGGTTTGAGCATTCATTTTCAACAAGGTTGGAGTTAAAATATGGTTTCATTAAACCCTATTATGAGTTCTTATATGCAAGCGGGCTTTTCTATGACAGTGCAAATCTTCTACCAGCAGCTATAAAAAGGGAACACAACCTCGGATTGAGCTTCTTGGTCTCAGGGTTCACTATAACCACCGAAATAAAGAACTTGGGGAACGATCATTACCAGGACTTCAATGGATATCCCCAACCGGGAAGGTCCTACTGGCTAAAAGCTGGTTATACTTTTTAATTCACCACTGTAAATAGATCCTTTATCGTATCGTGGTTAACTCCATAAAAGAATGCATGTGCTTCATCGAAAGAAGAGAACCTTATACCGTAATCCAGATATACTTTACGTATCCTATCTGGGACAAGGTTCATGAATTGCTTTAATTTATCATATACAGGTTTAGGTACCAAACCCTTGTTGTAGGCTTCCCCTACTTTAACAGCAAGGTTCATGGTCTCCTTTGTATACGCCAGATAGATCATATCTATATATTTGTTAGCTGGCCTCTTGTAACTAAAGTCTAAAGATAAAGCTTCCAGGCAAAGCTCTCTCCACTTTTCAGGATAGTATTTCTTTATGTTCATGGCCCTGTGATAAACACGACGGTATGCTATCCTCATTGACTCTAAAGAAGTAGGATCAGCCTCAAAATTACCGACAGCGTAGCCTCCCTTGCCAAGTCCGCCAACAAGGTTCGCTACTACCGGTGTGCCCATCCAATAAGATTCCATATCTGTAAGCCCGCAAGGTTCATACCTCGAGGGTATGTGTACAAGGTCAGCTCCTCCAGCAAATATGGCTCCGCGGATATCGAACTCTGATGTAAAAGAGAATAATCTTCCGGCTTCCTGCATGAGTTTAGACTGTCTTTTGGCTACTTCCTCTATCTTAAAGGAAAGGCCATCGTCGGGATTTGCAGCAACGACTATAAGAACATCGCCTCTTTTTGTCATTTGCTCTGCTTCCGAAAGTATGAGAGGGATATTTTTTTGGTCGACAAGTCTTCCCCACGAATAATGTATAAAGACCTTCTTGTCATCCCAAAGCCCTCGAGAGGACGGCGACGGAAAGAATTCCATCAAAAGTATCTTTCTTAAGATACTTTTTGCCTTGAATACTCTTGCTGGTTGCGAATGATCATAGTTAAGTCCGTCCTTAAAATCAGGGTCCTCAGCCACAAAATTCTTAATATACAAAGGTGTTTCTATATTATGCCACTTGAACGCATAAGGATCTATAACTATATCCCTTAGCAACTTGTTCCTAGAAGCATGTTTTTCAATATCAAGTCCATTAAGTATACCGACGATGTTAGCATATTTAAGCTCGTCCAGTCCCCTGCTCTCTTCTGTCAATTGGAATCTATCAGCATCATTATCAGAAAGTTCTATGTCAAAATGCGTCCTATAAAAATCTTTTATCCTCGTCCTAGTTTTTTCCACAGAAAAATAGTCATCAGATAACGGCCATAAAGAAAGTGAGCTGATCCTTGACCTCAAGCTATCATAGTTCTCACGTAATTCATTTGCATAGCCCTCACTAACAGTAGTAGCACTTATACCTGTTTTTTCCCTACATTTTCTCAGCACAGCTTGTAATATATTACCTGCGCCAATGTAGTCATCAGAGGCCCAGGCTCTAAAATATTTATAGACTATACCCTTATCAAGCGCAAGCCTTAAGGACAGATCAGAAAGTGTAGCCACATGATCGTTACTTTTACTGTTTATACCCATGATCCCTTGGTAAGCCATGTTGTGACCAATAAGAACAGGGTTTAACTTGTCGTTATAAAAAGCAGAAAGCCCAGCATGATAATCGTGAAGAATAGCCGCTATAGAGAATGTGTGGTCATAGATCTTTGCCACAGCCTGTGCAAAAAGCACATAAGCTCTTTCTTCCACAAGGTTCATTGCATAAGGGGTGTTGGGGATAAAATCACTTTCCAGCTTCTTTTTCTCTTCTTGCCCGTTAAGGGTAAGTATGTACGGGCTCATATTACCGCCGAACTTTCCACCCCAGGCATCACATTTAAGCAAGAACTGTCTTCCAAACTCCGTTCTACCTTCATATACTTCTATAGGATAGTTTTTACCTTTATATGTGCCCTCTAGTTCCCATACTTTTTTAATAAGTCCTTCAGCAACCAGGTTTGACAAACTGGTATCTCTCATCGCACCGCCTATATACGGACAGACGCTGTTGATAAAGAACTTTATTCCTGATTCCTTACCATAACGTATTAATGCTTGTGGAAGTTCACCAACAACAACTGACATCCCTCCTGCTTTACTTATGTGAACTATTTTTTCTTTTTCATTAGGCCCCAGCAGTTTGACGCTTCCACCTTCCCAACCTGCATTAAGAACGGTCAACTGTTTGAACGATAGAGCTTTAAGTTGATTTGCAAAAAGGTTCAGCAGACTTGAATAGGTTGCCGGCATGCTATGGCATTATACCACAAGTAATATTACTGGCTTTTAATACGACCAAAAATTAGTCAGTTGCTCTAATAGGGAACATAAAAAACAGTAAAGTTGTCATCTAACCCATTGATACAAAAGGACTTTTAACTTGGCACCAAGATTGCAAACATATGCCTGTATAAAATTATAATATGGGGTTTTGCCATGCCAAAAAGATTCCTTAAGTTCGCGATATCTGTAATGTGGTTCTTTTGTATAGGGATCCCAAGTTTGAATGCAACTGATATTTTGGATTCAAACTGCGAAGCTTTATCCTATCAGAGTACCTGGCCTAATTACAGCAAATGGAGCAAAGGCAACTACACAACTAAATATCTATTGTGGGGAACAAGCATCTCCTGCAGAAAAAAGTATAAGGATAGCTGCGTCGCGATCCGTAGTGATAACACAGTTTCTTTAACATGGAGCGATCTTTCGGACTACAAAGGTGAGATCAGGACCTTTTGGAGCCAGAAAAAAGACGACAAATACGTATATCCACAATACGTAGCTGACTACAATGCCCTCAAGGCCTTTAGAACTGCTGTGGATAGTGGCAAGATAGTTGTTCGCAGTGCCAGCGATGACAGATACATGGTAAAAGATCCAACAGATACTGCAACTAGGGCCATACTCTCAAAGATACAGAACCACCCTACTTCAACAATGTTCAACTGGGACGTTATCCTTGATGCATACAAATATATAGTGGACCAAGTTAACTCCGGACTTGCCGATGATATAAAGAATAACCGTACATACAGTGCAACTATAGTAAGGAATCCAAAGGATATGACCTTTGGAGAAAAAACTGCCTGTGCAAAGATACAAAAACTGTTCGATGCATATAAAAAATATGGTCAAAAGGTCGCCATAACAGAAGCAGACTTTAACGGATGTTTTGCATATCAGGCCTATTGCACAGAGAACTTTGCGATGTCTGGAACTACCAGGGACGTGCAAAAACTCCTTGATACATACAACCATTGTCAGAATGTCTTAAAACCGGAAAGCATTTATGATGAAGCTTCTAAGAAAAAGTGTAAAGAACGTCTTGATGAAGGTTACGCTACTATAAACAACAATCTTTCTTATCTCGATAATGTTATCTCAGCGTTCAACAGTACTATGGCTAAACAAAGTCCTGCAACACTGGAATATTTTGAGGACCTAAGGAAAAAATATCAAAAAGTAGCTAACGACATGTCCGCATTGATAGAAGAGACCAAGGCAGATCTAAAAGCTGAACTAATAAATCAACAAAACTACAACAAACTTGCCATCGTAGGTGAAGCTTGCTTGAAAGTAATGGGGGACGGTGATGATGACAATACCTACACCCAGGCTCTTAAGAACTACGTTTCTGCCTACCCTGTAGCAGCCTCTTATAATGGTGTTTCCTCTGACTCTGTTAAGACCAACGCTCAAGTAAGGGCAGAGTTCGATGATTTCTTAAAATCAACAGAATCAGGTCCATCAGCCTGGGGTACTACCCAGACCAGCTCCTTAATTAAAGCTTGTAACGGCATAAGTGATCTAGCTGTAAAAAAGATCACAGAAGCAAAAAAGAAACATGAAGCGGCAAAGCTTGCTTCTGTAGATGAATATGAGGTAGTAGCAAAAGTTTGGAATAAAACAGTCAATCAGATAAACACTATTTGTAATTCCAAGACTTATACCGAAGAATATGAAGGTGACGACCCATATCAAGCAGTATATGCAGATATGGTAAGGGAAGACCAAGAGGAATACAGCAGAACTACCGGAGTGGCTGAATCAACCGGTTATATACCTTCTAATGCAGCGATCCTTGAACAGCAATGCCAAGAAAGTCCACTCAGTAAACTACTCCCAGAAGAACTAAAGGTTGCAGAAGATCTTTTCAACGGGCTCTTTGCTCCAGTAATAGAATACGAAAAGGATGATGGTACAAAAGCTTATATTGCCAACCCCATACCAAGGCTCGTTGCATCCGAGACCTTTGCAAAATCCACAGGTATGGACGAAATAATGTCATCTTCCTTCAAAGCCGTATGTGAAAATGCACACGTGATGCATTTCAAGAGAAGCGAGAATTACAAACGAGTATTCAAAAGTGCCGTTACAGGCATGTCGCTACTAATGAGCGATGGTGAAGTTGCTGCTAACATGAAGACAGCAATAGATCAGATAAAAAAAGATAAGGCCGAGATCTGTGCCTACGAAGAAAACGAGGTAAGCTCCCAGGTTGTTTCTCAGGATGGGATAACAATAACGACCAACACTAAGAACGATGACAGAGTTGACCTGATGGCTAAATATATAAGCCTAACACCAGGACTCTTTCAGGAATACATATCACAGAACCCGGATCCTGTAGCTTGTAGTATATTGAGTGCTGCATACGATAATGAAGAATTCAATGATGTTATTAAGCCGGTCCTGGGTGCAGCAAATATAGCCCTGTTGATCGGGTCGTTCATACCCTACACAGCGATCCCTTGCAGAGTAGGGCTTGTGGTCATAAGCGTTGTTGATGGTGTAGTAACAATGAACAACATCTTTGATCAGCTCAACACCATGGAGTTCGTAGACATGGCTGTCAACTCCGGTATGGTAAGTTATCAAACAGGAGATGCGATAGAAGGCGACATCAACAATGCAATGTTCTGGAACTATGTATCTCTAACTGCTGATGCGCTCATATTGTTCCAGGCAGCAAAAGGATTTAAGATCGCAAAGACTGTTGCAAAAGAAACAAGTGCAGCAGAGACTGTAGTAAACGCTGTCGATGATATACCGTCAGTATATCCGATTAACGAAGTGGGACAAGTGGCTCCTATAGGCAACAGCACCATTACAGCCACTCAATTCAGGTTACCGGCAGTAATACAAAGCTTTAAGTCAGCTCTGGCCAGGTTCCTTGGTGGAATGATGATATACGCTAACTCACTGGCCGGAATAACCGTTAATGCATTACCAAAAACAGTTGTTGCGACTGAACAGGTGATAACTATAAGTACTAACGCAGCTGAGACCTTTTTTGTTGGAGCATCAAAAGTTTCCACGCTGGAAGCAGGAGCTTTCTTGTCTAAACTGGGTATGGCAGAAACACAGATCTCAAACTTTACAAACCTCTTGAGCAGTACATCTTCTACAATAGCTGCAAAGTCCACGATGATAAGCGGTAACTTCATAAGCCAGGTTGCACCTATGGTGATAGGAAGTGGAGCTGGAGCAGTAGTTGGCTACCAAGTAACGACCTTAATAGGCGATTATTCTTACATCAACTACTTCTATAACCAGGACGGAATAACACAAAGGTACTCACAGATATCTTTGTCCAGCGATAAGAACATCCCTAATACGGAGGGTGGTTTGGGTGGAGGAACACCTGTAGACCCAACATTGCAGGCAGAACTGGATAACGCTATCTCTGATTACAATAAGTACTGTATCGATATAACTGGTATCATTTAATAAACTTTTGTACTTGATTCAAGTCTAACGGACCTATACTTAAGTTCAACATCTTTTTTATAGGTTTCCATTAGCTTATCGTCTACAAAACCTTTTTCCTTGGATTTAATAATGGTCTCATCCATCATGTACTTAGCTTCTGTATAAAGCGTTATGTATGGAGCACTGTAACATGCAGGGTCTACATTTAGTATCTCTGCAAGGTCCTTAACAGCCAGGAATCTTGCAGTAAGCTTAACATCCATTTTAGTGAATGAGTCGCTAGCTTTGTATAGGTCATAAACCATATAAGACCATACTTGGATAAAAGTCTTGAATTCAATTTCAGTCATTAACTCGCTTATACCTATTCCCTGCTCAAATTTTTTGTTCATATTAGTGGTGAACTGTTGTATCGCTAAAGGCATCAGGAATTCAACATCTGCCTGATAGTTCTTTTTACCTGGCACCAGTGGTTTAAAACCCAAATATGATCTCAAGGAAGAAGAGATCTCCTTGTGATCTATGCCTTTATTGAAGGTATAAAAATCAGGGGTAGTTTTTGATCTTAAATCCAAAAAATCGTTTGAAAGTATTTTTATCGTCGTTCTGTCAGTTATTTGGAGATTGTCATAGGAAGACACCAACCACTTCATTACAACATCTATCTGTTTAATATCCGATTTATTCTGTATAAGATATGTAACATATTTCTCTATCTTTCTAAGTTCATCGGTCGAAGGTTTTGACAGGCTCAAGATGATATTGTTCAGTTCTTCTATCTTTGACTCATCATATATCTCTTCTCCAACATCCTCGGCTGGTTCGTAGGACAAGGCTGCCTTTACGTCCGTGCCATTGTAATGTCGAACAGACTTAATTATCTGCCCATCGCTTTGATCCTCATATTCAGTGATCTCTATGTAGTTTATTTTGCCTTCTACGAGCTTAACTTTTTTCTTTATCTGGCCAGAAGCATGATAAAGAGAGGCTTCAACTAGGTCACCAGTCTCGTTGTAGATAAAATACTCCGTAGCCCTAAACCCTGCTAGATCATATTTTGTAGCCGTCTTCAACATACCCGTCTTCAGATCATGCAGATAGACGATGCTTTTGTTGCCGTTATCGTGATAACAATAATACACACCGGAGATCTTTCCATTGTTATAAAAACCATGTTCTGACAGCATCGAAGCCTTGTTCGTGCTCCCTGGAGCATCCTTATCATAGTACGCCTCATACATGCCGTGCTTTATCCCATCTTTGTAAACTGTCTTTGAGCTCTTTCTCCCGCTCATGTAAAAGGTCTCTGCACTGGATAATTTATTATCACGATATTTCTTTATGGATTTGATCAGTGTGCTGTTTGGATAATCTTCCTTTT
>CAYVOB010000038.1:2816-11785 GCA_964452945.1 uncultured Bdellovibrionales bacterium | reverse complement strand
TGAGGTCCTCATTGGTTACTTCCTTGACGACGTTGGGACCTGTAACGAACATGTGCGCATTCTTGGTCATGATGGTGAAGTCGGTGATTGCTGGTGAATACACTGCTCCACCTGCGCAGGGACCTAGTATCACAGATATCTGTGGGATGACGCCACTTGCGAGAGTGTTCCTATAAAAGATAGACGCATACCCTGCAAGGGAAGCTACACCCTCCTGTATCCTTGCTCCACCTGAATCATTAAGTCCTATAAAAGGTGCTCCATTCTGTATCGCAAGATCTTGTAGCCTGTTGATCTTTTGAGCGTGCATTTCTCCAAGGCTCCCACCCATTACAGAAAAGTCCTGTGCGTATATGTAAACAAGGCGGCCGCTTATCATACCGTAGCCAGTGATGATGCCGTCCCCATATGCTTTTTTTTCATTCAGACCAAAATCGGTAAAACGCGTTTCTGTCCAAGCGTTGAGTTCCGTAAAAGTCCCGTTATCCAGAAGGGTCTCTATCCTTTCGCGGGCAGTAAGTTTGCCTTCCTTATGGAACTTGTCTGCAGTCTTTTTGTTTATATTTTTTGTCTTTAATTTTTCTGTCCTTAATAACTCTAAACTGTTGTCTGTAGCGGTTTCCATACGGTCACCTCCTGATGTAAAAACTCTCCATTTTAAGTTACCAGAAAACAGGGAAATGTTGATAAATTAAGTGGCTTATATGTTGCAGTGCTTCATTGATAAATTATTCAATATTTTCAAGCTGTTGCCAGCACATATCACTACGTATCCCGAATCGTGTTATGGCAAAGTCGTACTTTGTTGGGTCTTGGGGGGCTATTTTTTTAAAACCGGCCGTTATTTCCACTACAGTCTTAAGACCGGCATTCTTTCTGCTTGTGAAGGAATAGCATTTTCCGAACTTGAACATGTGCGTGTCCAGTGGGATCAAGAGCTTTGAAGGTGGCACAGAACTCCATCCGCCAGGGTCTACCTTGTCACACCTTACCATCCATCTTAGGTAAAGGTTCAATCTTTTGCATGCACTTTCCATTGTTGGGTCAGACAAAAGGCTGCTTTTTTTAATTCCGCCAAGGGATTTTAATTCATTAACGAATCCTGCAAGTGCAGGGATTATGTTCTCGTGGTCTTTTCTATAAGAGTGTAAAAAAAGTTCTTCTAGTGAACCGTATTTTTTAATAGCTTTCTTTATTGCTACAAGCAGTGCTGTCATTTCATGGTCTGTAGTAAAACGATGCTTAAATCCTTTGAGATCCCTTTCTATTTGAACGGGCTCATTATTTGAAAGATAAGAAGTAGGGGAGCTTCCGAGCACCGTTAATACTTTTTTTACGTTCTTTAATATCTGCGCCACTCTTCCATAGGCAAGGGTTGCTGCAATGAGTCCCACGATCTCACGATCTTTTACATTGTTGTAGTCGTAAAGAAAAACAAGCGGGTCCGGATCTACCAGTTCCCGCTTGTTATATCTTTTATAAACGGTCTCTAATTTTTGTTTAGATATTTTATGCATACCATATCTTAATCGACCGGAGAGAATTGGTCTTTACCAACTCCACAAAGGGGACAAACCCAGTCAGCAGGAACTTTTTCCCAAGGTGTTCCTGCAGGCACTCCGTTATTAGGGTCTCCTTCCTCTGGAACATATTCATAACCGCAAACATCACAGACATACTTTTTCATTTTATCCTCCTTTTATTTAAAAGTAGGCGCCTCTTTTGGAGCCTTTCCTTTCTTATCTTTTTGATAACATTCATAAGTGAGCACGGTACCTTCTTTTAAGACCTCTGAATTCACTACTTCGCCAACAAAGATCGTATGTGTTCCTACGTCTATCGTCGTTGATACCGATACTTCCATTGTTGATAGTGCATGATCGGTGACGAGCCTCACTCCGGTCTTTCCTTCCTTGTAGTTCACACCAATGAATTTATCGATGTTCCGGCCTGACTTGAAGCCCCACGGCCCAATGAACAGCATTGGTACTTCTTTCTCCAAAACCGACATGCCGAATTTCATGGTCTTGGTTATGTATTCGTGAGTAAGGGTATCCTTATTTACACAGATCATTATCTTTGGAGGAGTATTGGTGACCTGTACCGCAGAGGTAACTATCTGGCCGTTATGTTTTTGTCCATCCGTTGCTGTGACTATGTATACTCCATAGCTTAAGTCCCAAAGTGCTTTTCTCATCTCATACATCGTTTATGCACCTGCCATCGGTATTATTGTTCCTGTCGCATCAGCGAACACTCTTGCACTTAGTTCTTTATCGAGCATGAACAACCCGTCCTTTGAATCACCGATCCTTTTTAGGTGGCCGAGTATGAGACTGGCATTAGCTTCTTCCTCCACCTGTTCGGCTACATACCACTGCAATAGGTTGTTAGAAGCGTGGTCCTTTTCCTGTATACTAAGATCTACAAGATTGTTGATAAGTGATGTTACATACTGCTCATGTTTCAATATTTCTTCGAACACGTGCTGAGGTGATTTCCATTCTGCTGGAGGTTCTTTAATGGCCATGATCTTGGCAGCACCGCCCCTTTCGTTGACGTACTTAAAGAACTTTAATGAGTGTGTGGTCTCTTCCAAATACTGTACGTAAGTCCAGTTGGCGAACCCAGGAAGGTTCATCCTTTCAAAGTAGGCGGACATAGCTAGATAAAGATAAGCCGAGTAAGTTTCTGCATTGATCTGCTCATTGATTGCTTTTTCTAATTTTTGGTTCATGTTATTCCTCCTTTGCCCATAGACCATGTAAGTTGCAATATTCCCTGGCTGTTATCTTCCCTGACTTTAGATCGAACAATGCTTTTGGTTCCTGGCCCGGTTTTAAGAATTCCCTGTAACTCTTGTTCCCGGAATTTATCTGTACCCATTCGATATAATGTTTTTCTTCCATTGGATGTGCGACGCTACCAATGATGATGTTGTATAAACCATCCTTTTTTTCTATTACAGGTACGTGTTTTTCTGTTGAGGCATCTACACTGCCAGCCACCATGTTCTTCATGGGTTGATTACAGCACACAAGCGTACCGCCGCTGGAATGAACTACTTCAACGATGTTCCCGCAAACTTCGCATTTATAAACTTCTAGTAATTTTGTCATGCTCCCTCCTTTTATATTACCAATTCTTTGCCGCCATCTCAAAATGAGCCTGTGGATGCGCACAAGCCGGACATGCCGCCGGTGCATTCTTTCCTTTATGTCTGTAACCACAATTCTTACAGGTCCATTCTACCTCTGTCTCTTTTGTAAAAACCATTTCCTCTTTAACGTTCATAGCCAACTTCCTATACCTTTCTTCGTGCCACTTTTCTGCTGTGGCGATGTGTTCAAAAACCTTGGCTATATCGTTAAAGCCTTCTTCACGTGCTATTTTTGCGAATTCTGGATACATTACGGCGTTCTCATGGTGCTCTCCTTCTGCAGCATGCAGAAGGTTGTCCAGCGTAGTACCTATGGTGCCTGCTGGGAATGCGGCAGAGATCTCTACGTCGCCACCTTCCAGTAGTTTAAACAATCTTTTGGCATGTTCTTTTTCGTGGTTAGCTGTTTCTTCAAAGATCGCAGATATCTGTACATAGCCCTCGTTCTTTGCTTTTGAAGCAGCGTACGTATACCTGTTCCTGGCTTGTGATTCACCTGCAAATGCTGTGAGCAAGTTCTTTTCTGTTCTGGTACCTTTTAACTTAGACATTTTTAGTCCTCCTCTTTATTTTTTTATTCTTATTATTGCAATCCGTACAGACGCCGTTGATCTCTATTTTGTAACTGTGTATTCTATAACCTAGCTTGTTTATCTCAAGCTCATTAACAGGGATATCCATAAAAAGATCATCTATCTTTCCGCACTGTATGCACTTTATATGGTTGTGAGGTTTTATCTGTCCATCGTAACGAACGGGGTTACCCTTGATCTTGCCTATCAAGCCCTTTTTATAGAAGTGCTCAAGGTTCCTGTAGACGGTGCACATACCTAGTCCATGTTGTTTGTTCTTTACTATATTGTAGAGTTCTTCTGCTGTAGGATGCGTATAAAGTTTTCGCAACGCCTCCAATATCACCGAACGCTGCTTTGTTGTTTTTAATCCTGAATCCTTCATTTATTACCTCTAAATGAAAATGATTATCATTTGCATTTATATAGTATTTTAATCTCCAGTCAAGGTTTTTCTTAACTGTTACAACTTGTTGTGATAACAAGGTTTATATGGAAAAACTAACAGGTACCCAGAGAAAATATCTAAGAGGGTTGGCTCATAAACTTAAACCGGTGGTGATTATAGGCTATGAAGGGCTCTCTAGTTCTGTGATAAGGACCATACAAAAAGCCTTTGATGATCATGAATTGATAAAGATAAAATTCAATAAATTCAAAGAAGAAAAAAAAGAATATTGTTCAAATATAGAGACACAAACTAACGGTGAGATGGTGGGTCTTATCGGTAACGTTGCTGTCTTTTATAAGCAACATCCGGACCCCAAAAAAAGAAAGATAGATCTTACTCAAGGCTGTAACTAGAAGAGAACATACATGTAAAGGTCTGGCTGTAGGTGCTTAATGCAACAGGACTGTTAGAATAGACTTGTGAGTGTCCGCTTCCTCGTGAATAAGCAAAACCGATCGTGAATGATGTTGGCAGGTAAGTCAGAGTATACCCTCCAGAGATACCGTACATATCAACATGAGTTATTAGCGTTGTGCTATTGCTTGGCTCCGGCATATTCGATTTGTTAGTGAATAAACCCAGTCGGACAGTATTTTTTTTATTTATCCAATATTCTGCCCCCAACGACATGTTGACCACAGTTTTATATCCATCCGGAAAGAATACGTCGGCATCAGGAGGAATATAGATGTCAAAATCCATGGCTAACAATAGAGGCTCGGTAGGATAAAAGGCTATTCCAAGTCCGATGTGTGTAGGGGTGTTCCTTTTGGCGCTAGTTTCTACATTATCAAAGAGGAGTTCGTTCACCGTTGAACCAGAAGTGCTTGTGTTCGTCATCTGGTCGGTGTACTTGGAGCTGAACATGAACATGTGGTCTAGGACTATACCCACACTTATTTTGTCGGTCAAGTTTGCAATAAAACCAAGTTTAGGCTCTATGCCTTTTTCGTTTAATTCCGCTATGTCGTCGTCTATTTCGTAATCTGTATCAGAGAACCAAATGCTTTGGTGGTTTTGAGAACGGCTTATCCTGTATCTGTAATTCAGGGTTATGCCTACGGCCATAATATCATTGATCCTATAAGAGTAGCTAGGCCCGATCAGATAAGTTCCATCCTGAGTATGTAAATTAAAGGCATAACGTTTTATGGCTCGGTTAGGACCTGCAGCAGGGAGATCGTTAAATACCTGATCTTGGTTCTGGGTAAAAGAATCGGGTACTGCGATAGAACCTCCAAATGAGTGTCTTCCCCATGTTTTAATGACACCAAAAAAATTTGGTATTAGCTCAGAACTGTTCCTCTCCCAATCGTTATTCCTTATAGCTTTTTGATACGTTGAGTTCTGATAGTGAAAAACATTCGCACTGGCCGAGAGCCCGCCACCCTTATAGAAGGCGATGCCTGAAGGATTATAATAGGTGCCGGATGCATCGCTAGAGATAGCGATAAAAGCTCCACCCATAGTAGCGGCCCTGTCACCGACGAGTACATTCTTATAGTGGGTTATATCGGAGTAAACTGGACTTGATATACAAAGTAAAACGGTTGTTATAACTAGTGACGTGAATCTTTTAATTTTCATTGCTAATGTTTTATAGAAGACTTTTAGATTTTACAAGACTATTTGGAGGCACCAGCCTTTAACTGCTGTCTTTCTTTTATAAGTTCTCTCATCTTGTTCATGACATCCGCATCTCTTTCTTTTGCATCAGCAGTGGAGCTTGGTGTTGAACTTGGAGAACTGCTGCTTGATGAACTCGATGGAGAACTTGTTGGGTAAGAGTTTGAACCCTCGGATGGAGGAGTGGTCTTTTGTGCTTTTAGTTTTATTGGTGCAGGGGATCCCTCATCCCCAGTGTATTGATGTGCATATTTAAAGCTTCTTTCGGAGAGTTCGCCGCTTCCTGTGGTGTAGGATTCTTTTTGCGTCTGTCCTACAGGTTTCGCCGGCTTGTAGGATTCAGAATATTGGAAGCCATATTTAAAAGCTCTTCTTTTTACATTACCGTCGCTGTCTGTATATTCTTCGTAGTTTGTGCTTCCAGTATCCCTTTGTACGTTCTGATTATTTTGGTTAGCAGTTGGTTGTTGTATCTGTCCTGCGATCTGGGCATCGGCCATGCCCATTATGACGGTTACTATCCAAAATAACATTTCTAACTCCTGTATTATATTATAGCAATATTGGTTAAAAAAGTCAAGTTGTTGTCCTCTTTGTTCCTAGACTTGAATACTGGTGCATGTTATTAAATGCAGCATTATGGAAAATATAAAAGAAAAAGCGATGAAACTTCACGAAGAAATGAAAGGTAAGATGTTCATGGGTGAAAAAATACCTATGGATTTTGATAACCTCAAACTGCTTTACACACCGGGGGTTGCAGAACCATGTCTGGATGTAGCCAAGAATCCAGATCGTGCTTATGACCTCACTTGGAAGTGGAACAGCGTTGCTGTTATAAGCGACGGTAGTCGTGTGCTTGGCTTAGGCAATATAGGGCCTGTAGCCGCGATGCCATTGTTGGAAGGAAAGGCGATGATCTTTTCAAGGTTCGGAAATCTTGATGCTGTTCCTATTGCTGTGTCACAGGGTAGCATCGATGAGACCGTAAAGACCATAAAATCCATACAACATGGCTTTGGTGCGATAAATCTTGAGGATATCTCTGTCCCAAAATGTTACGACATTTTGGATCGGCTCATAGAAGAATTGGACATACCCGTGTGGCATGACGACCAGCAGGGTACAGCGACTGTAATTGTAGCGGCGCTCCTTAACGCGCTTGAAGTCACGGGCAGGAAGCTCTCAAACACGAACATACTTCTTTATGGTTCAGGCGCAGCCAACACCGCCGTCTATCGCTTGCTGAAGCATTCAGGTGTGGACCCAAAGCAATTTACGGTCTTCAACTCAAAGGGTATCCTTGGTTCGCACAGAAAGGACCTTATGGACGTTCCAGTGTTGAAGATGATATGTGATGAGACCAACCCCTCGGGAAAGAACATCGGGATAGAGGAAGCACTAAAGAACGTCGACGCCATTATCGCTTTATCAACGCCTGGGCCGAACGTGGTAAAACCCGAGTGGATAAAAGCGATGAGAAAGGATCCAATAGTTTTTGCTTGCGCAAATCCAGTGCCAGAGATCGAACCAAGACTTGCAAAAGAGGCTGGAGCAGCAATAGTTGCGACCGGAAGAAGCGATTATCCTAACCAGGCCAATAACGCCATTGTATTCCCAGGCATGTTCAGGGGTGCACTGGATGTAAGGGCAAAAAAGATAAGCTGGGGGATGGCATTCGCCGTCGCCAAGGAAATAGCCACCATGGCGAAGGAAAAAGGCTTAACCCCTGACTACATAGTGCCTCGTATCGACGAGCCAAAGCTTCATGAAAGGGTAGCAAAGATAACGGCCATTACGGCCATAAAAGAGGGGCTCGCCAGGGTGACCCTTGATGAGAATAAGATAAAGGCCGTCGTAGAAGACCATATCAAGCACATGAAAAGGAACTGATAACAAACTATACAATTGGCAATATAGTAGGCAGACTTAGTAATCTTAACATATTGATTTTGTTGGTTTTTGTATTGGTATGTTTGTTGCAACGTAACGGGTACTATATGTTTACGTTAAATAATGTTGTAAAGACCATCTTTAATACAAATAGCTGGCTTGGCTTGCTTTTTTTGCTACTTTCTAATTCTCAATCGGTACAGGCAGAGAATTATAAAAGTACAGTAAGTATAGCTGCAATGATAAATCAATTTTCTGACTATGAAATGGCAAAAGAGCAATTGTGCAACGACCTTCTTTTATATGTGGAATGGATAGAAACTGCATACAGAACAAGTTACGACCTTACGTCCATAAAGATCGATCTTACCGTATGTGACAAAATGGATTTGGATAAAATAAGGGTGCTAACCCACGAGGTAGTTTGTCGACCACAAAAACAATTAAAGCCGGCCGTTTTGTTCATGAACGGTGAAAACAGGTTGATGGTTTACGAGGATAAATCCGGCACGATGCGCAGATATGAAAGAATAGGCGATCCTGAACTTGATGAATACCATTTTGGACGTGGTTGGAGAGTAGTTGATGGCGTTGATCTAGACAATGTACTTCTAGCTTTCATAGACCCGTATAGTGGATTAGCTCCTGAAAAATATGAGGAGAGCAAAAAATATAAGTCTATTAGTAAGATTAAATCTCAAAAGATCTTGCCTGCTGATGTGATTGTAGAGACCGTTGTAATAGAGATGCCGGATGAAGTAAGGGATTTATACGAGAATAACGAGGAAGAAAAATACATGTTTGAGCATGATCTTGTATCTTGCAGGAAACAAAAAAGTTTGCAGATAAATGTTAAGGACGAGGCTGTTTTGCAGGAGCTTGTAAAATATTTTACACCGGGCCAGGATAAAAAAACTCTGGAAAGCAGGATAAGGGACTCTCTCAAGGGTACTTGGGAACAAGTTCCACTAGCGCTATTCCTTCCGGAAATGCCAAGGTCACGTTTAAATACTTTTAAATATAGAGAGTCCAGTGCAAATCCATCAGAGAAGATCTACCCAAACTGTTTTAATGCCGCCATGAACTTTTTTAAAGGTGATACCGAGGATGGAAGCAATGCGTCTCAAAGCCTTGAAGTTTTTCTTTCCTTCAATTACTGCAAGGTGGGGAATTATAATGAAAAGACAGTGCTTGCCTACGGCGATGTCCTGTATTTTTCTGGTGTGCATGCCGCAAGGTTCTTGTTTAAGGATAAAGAGGGCAGGAA
>CAYVOB010000038.1:0-2806 GCA_964452945.1 uncultured Bdellovibrionales bacterium | reverse complement strand
CTTTGAGAAGATGGCTATTGAACCTGCTACACCATGGCGAGTTACCACTATCGAAAGTGCATATAAGAATTATATGGAATTTTTTAGAGGCGATGTCGTGCTGGAAGTTTATAGAAGGTGCGATCCCGAGTAGTTCCTTTAATGAACGGTTTAATTGACAAAGAACAAGGAAAATTCGGCTGGTTTAGCGTTTATAACGACCACGGATAAGATAATAGCGTTAACCCAAACGACGTCTTGTAAAAGTAACATATTTTTGATATCATGTTATAATCTTAAAAAATTCAGTGGGTCGCTATGGATACTATCATAAGAAAATCTTTGATACTTATGGTGCTTATTTTTTGTTCCACCACTATTGTGGCGGAGGATAGAGATGGGTCTATTTATCAAAATGAAGGTAAGATTGTGGATCGCAACGGTTATTTGTTCCTAAAAGATGGCAAGTTAGATAGTGATAGTTGGACCGTGAAAAACCCTAAGATTTTTGCTGAATACAAACTACACAATACAGTAATGTCTAGTCAAGGTAGTTTTGTGGGTTCTAGCCTGACCAAGAATGGAGCCAATGCAAGAATTTTTCAGACGGGGACCCCTTATAACAAAAATTTTCCATCGGTATTAAATTGGCTAAAAAATATTTATTCAACCGAAGATGACTTTGCAAGGAGACAAAAAGATTATCAAGAACTTTCCGAACAAAAGAAACAAAACCCTCTATATCAACTCACTCCGGCTACCTTTGTGCCCGAGCTGAAAATAACAGAGAGTAAAGTGACTTGCCATCAGTTCATAGATGAAGTTAAAGACGTCGAAGAAAAAAAGAAAATATTAGCATTGATGGAGACTAAATTGTTACCTTTTGGAGAATTTTTCTTAAACAAATTTAGAGATCAAAGAAAGTTAATGGATAAACCAACTCAGAGGGACGCTTATCTCAGAATATCAAGTTATTATAAGCCAGAACTTCGCGACATTTACAAACATAAGGATAACAAAGACTCCAAGTTTAACTTGGTGGTTAGAGAGTATCTAGCCAAAAGTAAAGCAGTGAACTTGGATGATAGAAAAGTGGAAGATGTTAAAAATAAACTTGGCAAGGCAATGATAGCATGCTCTGAATCGTATTTCGATAAGGATAGTGAAACAAAGCACGCTCTTACAAACCTAGATTGTGAACCAGTTTTCTATTGTGACCCTAAGGCTGTTTCATCTCCAACAAGTCAAAATAACCCTAAAACAAAGACTGTGAGCAAATTTATTGAATGCGGTTCAGATAAGGTCACTTTTGATAGCGATAAGAGTACACTTACTGTTGACGCTAAGACTAATATTCAAAATTGTTTGAGCGAACTTAAAAATCTGAAAGGGAAGGCAAAAGACATATTCATAACGGCTGAAATTTGTTCTACCACTACTGCAAGAAAATCTGGTGGTACCAACTATGACCTTTCAGCTAATCGTTTTAACGCACTAAATACTGAAATAAGGGCTGCGATGTCCTCTATGGGGTACGAAGGACTAGATTATGACCTTATGAACGATGTACCCGGCAACAACTTCTACTTTAATTCTAATACCAGGACTTGGGAAGGTTCAGGAACATGTGGCCCCCTAAACGCTCTTTACATGGAACCTTGGGCTAAAAATTTTAAAACTAGTACTATCCAGGAAATGAGCTATATGCCAGTTTCAACCACAGGCTTTGATTGGATACTTGAAAATCCTCTTAGTGGTGGAGATGACCTGTTTGCAACTTGGCGTTTTAGCCGGTTTAAGGTTAGTTATACGTTAGAAGAGGAAGTTGTTGAACCAACAACTCCTGTGCCATCCATGATCCCGGTATTCAACGTTAAAGTTGGTTTAAATGGGTTGTATATCGATCAAGATACAAACACAACATACAGGACTGGTGGAAGCAACAGGCCACACTACAACAAAGTACGAAATGGTGGCATGTTCGATTGGGTAGGTAATTTTATTGATTACTTATCGGGTAAACATGCTGTCAAGTGTCCTGGTTTGGCGGGTACAAATTTTTAACATACATACTTACTGTTAAGAAAGCTATAGCTTCTGCACATAACGGGTAGTATAAAATTTATAGGACTGTGTTCTTTTTAGTCAGAGACTTAACTATGCAGCGAATTAACAGTCTGTTTTGATTAAGCTTTTTTTTGGTCCATTTATTGCAGTTACTATATAGGCCTTGAAAACTTTTTTGGAGGGTTCATGAGCAAGGTGTTTTTTGTCATTATTTTATCGGTATGTTCTCTACCGATATTAGGCCAAGAATACCCTGAATTTTCCATTAGACGTAGTGATGATATCTCACTGAAATACGAAAAATGTAACAACTTAGATTTGCTAGTCTTTGACCTTGTACTTAAAAATAAACGAAAGGAAGCGTCTGCCTTTATAGAACAGGAAACCAACACTTGCTTTCTAGAAATGTTTGAACAGGCTCTTAGGAGCATTGACTATATGGCAAAAGAAGAACGATTGCTCAACTGCAGTATATTCAAAGCGTTCTGTTACGAACCTTCAGAGGATAAGGAATTACTCTACTGGCTCGATTGGACTAGTCAGTATGAAGATTGTTACGATCCAACCATCAGTGTGTATATAACTAGAAAAGATTGCTTTTCTTTTATAGTTCTAGCTCCTTCTTTTTATAATTTCACAAAGACATTCTAAGGATAAAACAGCCTGGTTGACAAAACTCCTATATACTCGTAGATTCCTCGCAGTGGAGAGGTGACCGAGAGGCCGAAGGTGCACGCCTCGAAAGCGTGTGAGCCCGTAA
>CAYVOB010000037.1:0-12056 GCA_964452945.1 uncultured Bdellovibrionales bacterium | reverse complement strand
AACTTCTGATTAAGATTATCAGGAAGATCGTTAGGTTTTATTTCCGGTTCTTTACCGAGTATCACTGTCCTTTCTATTACATTCTCTAGTTCTCGAATGTTCCCGGGCCAAGGGTATTTTTGTAACAGTTCAATTATCTCTTCTGACAAGGGGTTGAACTTTTTGCCTTCTTTTTTTGAATGTAGTTCAAAAAAATATTTGGCAAGTAGAGGGATATCATCCTTTCTATCTCTTAGCGACGGGACATATATAGGAAGTACGTTCAATCTATAATATAGGTCTTCCCTGAAGGCGCCTTCTTTTACCGCCTTTTCCACATCTTTGTTCGTAGCTGCGATTATCCTTACATCTGTTTTTATGGTCTTTAATCCACCGACTCGCTCAAACTCCTTGTTCTGGATAATACGCAAGATCTTCACCTGCAGGTCCATTGTCAATTCAGCAATTTCGTCTAGGAACACAGTCCCACCATCAGCTATCTCGAACTTTCCCTCTTTTGTCTTTATGGCTCCCGTGAAAGCACCCTTTTCATGACCAAAGAACTCACTTTCTAAAAGGTTTATCGGTATGGCAGGGCAGTTTATTGTCATGAAAGGACGATTTTTGCGATTACTGTGAGCGTGTATGGTCTCCGCTATTAAGCTTTTTCCTGTTCCGCTTTCTCCTCTTAAAAAAACAGGTGCATCGGTATGTGTTACCTTTCTTATCATTTTCATCAGGCTTTTTGTGCTTTCGCTTTCACCTATGATGTTGGAAAAATCCCTTAACTCTGAATCAATATTCCTTAATTGCTGTATCTCCTTTAACTTTTTTATCTTTTCCCAAAGCTCGTCGTTGTCTGCCGTTTTAGGTATATAATCCGAGGCCCCGGCCTTCATGGCTGACACTATGAGTTTAGCATCTTCGCGGTTGCTTATCATAAGGACAGGAGAGGACATCCCTTCTTTTTTTATTTCTTCCAATACAGCTATGCCTGATTTTGTTGGGAGCATTACATCCAGCAAGATGATGTCAGGATTAAAAGCGACGGTCTTACTTATGATGTTAGTGGTATCGTTCAGACATAATGCTTCACAACCCTTTTTTTCCAAGACCTTGGCAAGCAGGGAACAAAAGTCCTTGTTGTCATCTATGATCAATATTTTAGTGCTAATAAAACACCCCCGAATTGCCTCATTTTGTTAAGACAATATCATACAATATAGGTCAGGAAAGGAAATATTGCAATTGTGATATTTAATTATTTTAGGTAGTTAGCCTGTTTGTAAGTTGGCATAAGGAATGCATATATTATTGCATATGACACTTGGAGGACATCATGGATAGGGATAAAAAAAAGGTTCTCATGATAGATGATTCCGGGGATGACATAATTCTTGCCAAGAAGATACTGGAAAAACACGGGATGACCATCTTGGCTGCATATAATTGGATGGAGGCGCTGGAGTGTATTGAGAGTGAGGATATTGATATTGTACTACTGGACCTCAATATGCCAAGTATGAACGGCTTTGAACTTCTTAATATCCTCAGAAAACAAAGTAACTGTATGGAACTCCCAGTGATCATCTATACCTCCTCAAGCAGTTTTGATGCCAATGACTGTGCGGCAAGAGGTTCCAACGCTTATGTAAAAAAATATGGTGATCCAAAGTTGTTGGTAAACAAGATAGACGAGATACTAGAAGTCGCTTGATCAGATAAGTCTTATAGCTGTTTCGAATACAACGTCGGGCTTAACTCCGATCATACACGAATGTGTGTTCTGCGGGCATTCCATGTGACCATGTGACCCGCATGGTCTGCAATCGAGTTCAGCCTCCATTACTGCCGCCTTTTCTGAGAATGGATAAAAGCCTAGGCTTTTTGTGGTAGGTCCGAATATGGCTATAACAGGAACGCCCAGTCCAACAGCTATATGTTGAGGGGCGCTATCGTTGGTGATCAAGAGCCTGGCCTTGCTTAATAGATAAAAGAGCTCTGGTATGCTTAACTTTCCAGTCATATCCACTACTCGTCGACTTGGGTTCAACATTGATACTATAGCGTCGGAGAATTTAATATCAGCCTTGTCCCCTGTGATGATGACCTTGTGGTCGGTCATTTTAAGGAGCTTACTTATTACTTCTGCATACCCGGTGCTTGTCCATCTTTTTGTATGCCATTTTGATCCCGGTGCGACAGCAACAAAGCTTCCCTTCTCTATAGCTACCAGGTCTTTTCTTTGTGAATCCGCTGGAGGGAATAATACATAAGGATGTTTGATGTCAGGTCTCAGATCCTTGAATCTTTCGTCCATGGCCTCAAGTAGCAAGTGGTTCTTAAAGACCTCATGCTCTCCTTTGCGTTCGACTTTTTTTGAGAACATAAAGCTAAGGGATGCTTCCTTAAATCCAATTACTTCTTTTGCCCCGGACAATCTTGCGATGATGGAGGACCTAAAGAACCTCTGTACACAAAGTATTGTGTCAAGTTTGAGCTTTCTTACAGCGTGAATGATCTCCAAGAGTCCCATAATGCCACTCTGGGTATCATTCTTGTCGTAGGTTATTAATTTTGCCAGCCTTGGATCATGATCGAAGATTGGTTCGATGTTCTTTTTTGCTATCAGGTAAACTTCTGCCTCGTCGCCGTAAAGTTCCTTGATCTTACCGATCATCTCGGCTACCAGGACGGTGTCTCCCAAAAAAGCTGTTTGCAAGATGCCTATTTTTCTCATAAGGTATCCATATAATGCAAAATCAGTTTAGTTTCTATAAAAATTATGAGCTTCTTGATTGTGGCGAAGGCAGACGTCTGGAAAGGTTCGGCGACGTTATAATAGACAGGCCTGCAAAACAGGCTGTTTTTAGCAAAAAATTGGAGCATGGGATATGGGATAAAGCAGACGCTGTTTTTGATAATAGTTGGTCTTTTAAAAGAGAACTCGTTCAGCTGGTACCTTTTGATATGGGTCTGGTAAAGATAGGGCTAAAGTTCACTGCATCTGGTCAGGTAGGATTATTCCCAGAGCAGGTCTCTAATTGGGAGTGGTTGTTAAAACTCTCCAAGGGATTAAAGACCCCTGTTTCAACCCTAAATGGTTTTGCGTATACAGGAGCTTCCACGCTGTTCGCTAGTTATTTGGGTGATGTTTGCCACGTGGATGGCTCAAAGGCCTCGGTAAAATGGGCCAGCGACAATGTCAGGTCCAGCGGATTTGAGACAAAGTCCATACGGTGGATCGTAGATGATGTTATGACCTTCATGAAACGAGAAATAAAGCGAGGTCAAAAGTATGGAGGTTTTATACTCGACCCTCCGGCGTTCGGGCGCGGCAAGGACGGTAGTACCTGGGCGTTTAAAAAAGATATATCTGAATTGCTGGAGCTCGTTCAAAAGTTAAGTAGTAACGGTCCGGGATTCTTTATACTTAGCTGTCATGATGTGCAAATAACAGCAGAGGATCTTAAAGACTATGTTGTGGCGGCAGAACTTTCGGGAAGGGTGGATTTAGAGTCCTTTGTAATGAGCATTCCTTCTAGTTCTGGCAATTCTTTACAGTTGGGGACTACTGTAAGATTCAAAAAAGTAGTTTAAAATGTTGTTTTAATTACCTTATTTGGAATAGTCTAGGTGGTTATATTTATACTGGAGTATACCTTATTGACAGTACAGGTGCGTTTATGGTATAAATCATTTGTGAAAATAATCACATTGTGAAAAAAATGAGGTATTTTTATGACCCCGGAAAAAACCCTAGAAAGACTCATCCTGTACAGACGTTTCTTAAAACAACTAAAGGATGACGGTGTTGATAATATCTATTCTCACCACCTTGCTGATCTCTCCGGCAGTACTCCTGCACAAGTAAGACGAGACCTGATGATAACCGGATATACAGGCAGTCCACAAAAGGGTTATGACGTTTCTGAATTGATAAAACACATAGAAAAGATATTGAATACAGAAGAGCTCATTAACGTTGTTCTGGTCGGTATAGGTAATCTTGGAAGGGCTTTGCTTTCTTATTTCAGGAGTGGAAAATCACACATAAACATCATCGCTAGTTTTGATACTGACGAAACAAAAACGGATAGGATCATCAGCAACTGTACTTGTCTTCATACTTCAAAATTGGCCGAGTTCGTTAGAGAAAATAAGATCAAAGTCGGTGTCCTGGCCGTACCAGCCAGCGAGGCTCAGAACATTGCCAATATAATGATCGAGAGTGGAATAAAAGGGATCCTTAACTTTGCGCCTATAAAGATCAAGGCACCTCAAACAGTATTTGTAGAGGATGTTGATCTTACAATGAACATAGAAAAAGTATTATATTTTGCTTCTGGTAAAAGAGCATAGTCGGAGGAAAAATGGACTGCGCAGACAAGAACACAAAAATAAAACCGATACTGGAAAAATATAGGGATGCTAAAAGAGAGTCCCTTATTCCGTTGCTTCAGGATGTTCAGGATTCAGAGGGCTTTTTGTCCTTTGATTCTTTGCTCGCTGTAAGCAGGTTCCTTAATCTCCCGTTGTCAAAGGTCTATAGTGTTGCAAGTTTTTATAATCAATTCAAATTCCAGTCCCCCGGTAAGAACCATATTCAGCTGTGCAGGGGCACCGCTTGTCACGTCAAGGGAAGTTCAAAAGTTCTTGACGCTGTTAAACGTGTCTTAAAAATAGAGGCGGGTCAGACCACAAGGGACGGTCTGTTCAGCTTGGAAATAGTTTCCTGTGTTGGGGTCTGCAGTCTTGCCCCAGTAGTTTGTATTAATGGCGAATACTACTCCGGTGTAACACCCGAGAGTATAGAAAAAATATTAGAAGGATATAGACATGAACTCTAGTGTTATTGAAAAATGTTGTACCTCTTGTCAGCACGATTCCAATGATCCCTGCAATGGCTATGTTGCATGTAGAGAGGAAGGTCCTCTTTGTCATGAATCAAAAGAATGCAGCCAAACATTGGAAGAAAGGTTAAAGTCGCACAGACGGGAAGATGTAACCGAGCCTGTCTTGTTCATAGGGACTGGTACTTGTGGCCTAGGCGCCGGTGCAGCAAAGACCCTTGAAAAAATGAGACGCTATGTGGAAGAAAATCACATAGACTGTAAAATAGTTGAAGTTGGTTGTATAGGGCTTTGTTCAGAAGAACCTATAATGGACGTGCAGCTTCCTGGTCGTAAAAGACTTTCTTTTTCAAGAGTGGTTGAAGGAGATGTGAAAAAGATATTGGATGCTGTCTTTTCCGGTTCACAAGAATTTACTCGTGCTATTTTTCAGTTCGGTGATGAAAAACTAAAAAGTTGGGATGGCGTGCCATTGATGAGCGAGCATCAGTTCTTCAAGCACCAGACTCGTTGGGTCCTTGCCAATTGTGGTGTAATAGATCCTACAAGTCTTGATGAGTACATTGCCGGGGGAGGCTATAAGGCACTTTCTAAGATGTTGTCATCATACACTTCTATACAGGTCTGTGACGTAGTGGAAAAAAGCGGTCTCAGGGGACGTGGCGGCGGCGGATTCTTAACAGGCAAAAAATGGAAGTTCGCACTTAACACGCCTTCAGAACAAAAATATTTTATTTGTAATGCGGACGAGGGTGATCCAGGCGCTTTTATGGACAGGGCCGTAATAGAGGGTGATCCATATAGATTGTTGGAAGGGTTGACTATTGCCGCCTATGCTATAGGTGCAACAAAGGCCTACGTTTATATAAGGGCAGAATACCCTCTGGCAATAAAGAGGCTGGTCAGAGCGATAAATGATGTCCGTGAAGCGGGGCTTTTGGGGCACAACATACTTGATAGTGGGTTTAATTTGGATATTGCAATTAAAAAAGGTGCCGGAGCTTTTGTTTGTGGAGAAGAGACAGCTCTCATCAACAGTATAGAGGGTAAACGTGGTATGCCGAGACCGCGCCCTCCATATCCTGCTGTAAGCGGTCTTTTTGCAAAGCCAACGGTAATTAATAACGTAGAGACATTGGCTAACGTTCCGGCGATAATTTCCAATGGAGCGGAATGGTTCTCGTCGCTGGGAACGGCTGATACTAAGGGAACTAAAGTGTTCGCGTTGTCAGGTAAGGTTGCCCGCACCGGTCTGGTAGAGGTCGCAATGGGTACCAGCATCAGAAAGATCGTGTATGATATAGGTGGAGGAATACCGAATAATAAAAAATTCAAGGCTGTTCAAATAGGCGGACCAAGTGGCGGTTGTGTACCATTGTCACATATAGATATACAGGTTGATTATGGTTCCTTAAAAGAAATAGGGGCTATAATGGGTTCAGGTGGACTCGTAGTAATGGATGAGGATACTTGTATGGTCGACGTAGCAAAATACTTTATGGACTTCATACAAAGAGAAAGCTGCGGCAAGTGCATCCCCTGCAGGGAAGGCACAAAAAGGATGTTCGAGATACTTGAAAAAATAACCAGAGGCAGAAGATCGGAAAAAGAATACGATGCGTTGGACAGGTTCAAGGGAGTTGTCCTTTTAAAGAACCTTGCTGAAGTGATACAGGATACCAGTCTTTGTGGTCTTGGTCAGTCGGCTCCAAATCCGGTGCTTAGCACACTAAGATGGTTCGAGGACGAGTATGAGGAACATATCTTCAACAGGAGTTGTCCTGCCGGTGCTTGTACTGAACTTATCTCTTTTAGGATCGACAAGGACAAGTGCAAAGGGTGTACTGCTTGCGCAAAGAAATGCCCCAATGAAGCTATTATGGGTGCTGTAAAGAGCCCACATTACATAGTTGATAATAAATGTATCCGTTGTGGCATTTGTATGGATACCTGTAAATTCAATGCTGTTTTTAAGGGTGGTGTAAAGTAACATGAAAATTGAAGTTAATGGCAAGAGTCTAGAGGTAAAAAAAGGAGAGATGCTCCTTAATGTGTTGAGGGATGCTGGGATAAAGATACCCACCCTTTGTCACATGGAAGACCTTTTTCCGTCTGGTGCATGCAGGATGTGTGTGGTCGAGGTAGAAGGCAGCAGGACACTTGTACCAAGTTGCGCTGTGGAAGTAGCGGAAGGGATGAAGATAAAGACCCATTCCCAAAGAGTGCTTAGAGCAAGAAAGACCATCATAGAGCTCTTGCTTGTGAACCATCCAGATGACTGCTTGTATTGTGAACGTAATGGTGACTGTGAATTGCAAAGTCTTTCGGAAGAGCTGGGTATAAGGGAAAGACGTTATTCCGGCGCCAGGAACGATTATAAAATAGATAATTCAAGCGTTTCGATAGTTAAAGATGCCGCAAAGTGTATACTTTGTGGACGCTGTGTCAGGGTCTGTGAAGAGGTACAGGGAGTCTCTGCGATCGATTTCATCAATCGAGGAAGCAAGGCAACAGTAGCTCCTGCATACAATCAGGGATTGAACCTGTCTAGTTGCATAAATTGTGGACAATGTGTTCGTATCTGCCCTACGGGGGCGTTGACGGAAAGGAATAATATTAAAGAAGTAATAAATGCACTAGCTGATCCTGAAAAAGTGGTCGTAGTTCAACATGCGCCGAGCGTATCTGTTACTCTTGGAGAATATTTTGGTTATAAGGAAGGTACAGATATAGCTGGCATAATGACGGCAGCCTTAAGAAAAGTTGGTTTTGACAAAGTGTTCGATACATCCTTCTCTGCCGACCTTACAATAATGGAAGAAGCCAGTGAGCTTGCTCATAGGATAAAGAACGGCGGTAAACTACCAATGTTCACGAGCTGCTCGCCTGGTTGGGTGAAGTTCGTTGAGCAATTCTATCCGGAATACATGGAGAACGTTTCTACTTGTAAGAGCCCTCAACAGATGATGGGAGCTATAATAAAAAGCTATTATGCAAAAAAAGCAGGCATAGATCCTTCCAAGATATACAGCGTCAGCATTATGCCTTGTACAGCAAAAAAATTCGAGGCCGACAGAAAGGAGATGGTCAATAAAGGCGGTTCGCCCGACATAGACGTAGCAATAACCACCAGGGAATTAGCAAAGATATTCAAGATGTTCAACATTGATTTTAACTCCCTTGAGCCTGAAGTTGCTGATGATCCTCTTGGAGAAAGAAGTTCTGCAGGCAAGATCTTTGGTGCTACCGGAGGTGTAATGGAGGCAGCCATAAGGACTGCTCACTTTTTATTGACAGGTAAGGAGCTTGTAGATCCCGAGATAAGACCGGTAAGGAACCTTGATGGGGTAAAAGAGGTTACATATAATATCGGTGATCTTTCACTTAATGTGGTCGTTGTAAGCGGACTTGGGAACGCCAGAAAGGTCCTAGAGGAGATCAAGTCAGGTAAAAGGACCGTCCATTTTATGGAAGTAATGTCTTGTCCCGGTGGTTGCATAGCAGGTGGAGGGCAACCTTACGGAATGGACAGGAAGAAAATAGAAGCGAGGATGAAGGCCCTTTATAAGATAGATAAGGATGCTCCTGTAAGGACTTCCCACAATAACGAATCCATAAAGAGGCTGTACAAGGAGTTCCTTGGTGAACCTCTTGGAGAAAAGAGTCACCATCTTTTGCATACAAAATATTCAAAAAGGAAGACCAACTACTAGGGACATTAAGGAAATGAAGCTGGGTAAAGAAAAAAGCATAGTACGCACTATAAAGGAAAGATGCAGGGTCTGCTTTACCTGTGTAAGGGAATGTCCTGCAAAGGCTATAAGAATAACAGAAGGGCAGGCAGAGGTTATTGGTGACAGATGTATCGGCTGTGGGAACTGTGTAAAGGTCTGCAGTCAAAAAGCAAAACAGGTTATGTCGTCAATAGATGATGTTAAGGCTATTTTAGCAGGCAAGGGTTACAAAAAGATAGCGATGATAGCTCCAAGCTTTCCTGCAGAATTCCATGATGTTGATTATAGAAAGATGGTTGGTGCTTTAAAGAAGATAGGGTTTGACCATGTGCACGAAGTTGGTTTTGGGGCTGATCTAACCTCATTAGCCTATAAGAAACTGGTAGAGAGTAATCCAGGTGTTTCATACATAGCGACCACCTGTCCTGCAATAGTAGCTTATGTTGAAAAATATTATCCGGAACTGATACCAAATCTTGCCCCGATAGTCTCTCCCATGGTCGCAGAAGCCAGGGTTATAAAAAAACTTTATGGGAACAAGATCAAAGTTGTTTTTATAGGGCCATGTGTTGCTAAAAAAGGTGAAGTGGAAAGGGATAATTACGTCGGAGAGATAGATAAGGTCCTTACTTTTGTAGAATTAAAAGAATTGTTCCAACTGTTCAATACGGACAGGCAAAATTCTCCAGATTCAGAGTTTGACCCGCCCTATGCAGGCAAGGGCTCTTTATATGCTATTACAAGGGGCTTATTGCAATCCGCTCAGATAAAGGAAGATCTTGTGCAGGGAAATGTGGTCGTAGCTGATGGTAGAATAGAGTTCGTTGAGGCAATAAAAGAGTTCGAGACAGAAAGCCTTACGGTGAATCTGCTTGAGATACTCTGTTGCGAAGGCTGTGTTATGGGAGCTGGTATAAACAGCGAGATACCTTTGTATAAGAGGAGAAGCAAGGTTAGCTCCTATGTTAAGAAGAAAATGAAAGATTTTGATGAGGATAAATGGAAAAAAGAACTTGAGAAGTACTCCTCTATAGATCTTGCACGTACCTTTAAAGCTAATGATCAAAGACTGCCGGTCCCTTCTGACGACAAGATAGAAGATATATTGAGGAGCATGGGCAAACAAAGCAGAGAAGACGAACTTAATTGCGGGGCCTGTGGGTACGAAAATTGCAGGGAACACGCCCTGGCAATTTTAAAGGGCCTTGCAGAGAGCGAGATGTGTCTGCCTTATACAATAAACAAATTAAAACAGACTGTAAGCAGCCTCGAAAGGTCCTATGGAGAACTAAAGAGCGTAAAGGAAGCATTGAATCACAGGGATAAGCTTGCAAGCATGGGACAACTTGCTGCCGGGGTCGCGCACGAGATAAATAACCCCCTGGGCATTATACTTATGTATGCGCACATATTGTCCGAGCAGTGTGCAAAGGACCAGGAAATGAAAGAAGATATTGGCATGATCGTACAACACGCGGATAGGTGCAAAAAGATAGTCTCTGAACTTTTGAACTTTTCACGTCAGAACAGGGTCATTAAAACCCCTGTGAACATAGTGGATATGATCCATAACTGTATTGAAGCCCTGGAAATACCTGAACATATATCGATAAAGGTGCAAGACAATATGAAGGACGGCCCAACTGCAGAGCTTGATAAGGACCAGTTCTCTCAGGTATTGCTTAACCTTATAACCAATGCGCTGGATGCAATGTCAGAGCTCAAGTCTGAAGAGCATGAGCTCAGGTTCATTATTGATGGTGATAAGGACAACATTTCCCTTACAGTGGGTGATACCGGTGCAGGCATACCAGAAAAACATATAAACAAGATATTTGACCCGTTCTTTACCACAAAGGAAATAGGCAAGGGGACTGGCCTTGGACTTCCCGTAAGCTATGGTATAATAAAGATGCATTCGGGGGACATAAAGGTAGAGTCAAACAGCGATATAACAAAGGGTCCAAGGGGTACAAGGATCATAGTTAATCTTCCGAGATTTGAGGCAAAGTATGCGGTTGGGACGGATTTTAACATATAATTTTTAAAGGAGGATGCAATGGCAAAGATCTTTTTAGTAGATGACGACGTAGATCTAGTTGAACAAAATAAGATGGTGCTTGAAGAAAAAGGACACACCGTAATTACAGCCAACACGGCCAAAGAGGCTTTGGAAAAGTTGAAGACAGTAAAACCTGATCTTATGGTCGTTGATGTAATGATGGAACACAGAACCGCCGGCTTTGCTTTAGCAAGGGAGATAGGCAAGAACTTTGGTAAGATACCTTTGATCATAATGTCCGGTGCTACAGACAAGGTTAACTGGATGGGAGAGTCTAACGATACCTGGGGTACCGTCGTGAACTTTTTAGACAAACCAGTTGATCCAGATAAGCTTGCAAAGGTGGTGGAAGAGGCTCTAAAGAAATGAATAAAAATGTAAAGACGATACTCGTGGTGGATGATGATCATGACTACCTTCTGCAGCAAAAGATGGAGCTGGAGGCAGAGGGATACAACATTGTTACCGCCGACAACAGAAAAAAGGCCGGAGAATTATTGAATGAACTAAAACCTGACATAGCTATTATCGACCTTATGATGCAGGAGATGGACGACGGTTTTGTTCTTTCTTATGAGATAAAGAAAAAGTATCCTGACGTGCCTGTAATTATGGTAACGGCAGTTACCGGAAAAACAGGGATGGAATTTGATTCTGTCACACCGGAGGAAAAACACTGGATAAAGGCAGACATAATCTTTACAAAACCGGTAAGGACAGAGCAACTCTTAAAAGAGATAAAGAGGTTATTAAAATTTTGACTCCCAAGAACGAACAAAGATTAAAGGTCGTTATAGTTGATGACGAAGAGGCTATGTGCCTTGGTGCTCAGCGAGTATTAAAGAACCATACCGTAGATGTTGACGATATAAATGTCAGAGTTTCCTTTGACGCAAAGTATGTCTCCAAGGGTAAGGATTTTTTATCGCTGATAGAGAAGGAAAGGGTAGATCTTGTTTTACTTGACTATAAATTACCGGATATAAGCGGATTAGAGCTCTTGGAGCATATAACTTCTCAAAATATAGACGCTATGGCTATCATGATAACTGCCTATGCAACATTTGAGACTGCAGTACAAGCCACAAAACTAGGGGCCAATGACTTTATCGCAAAACCGTTCACACCAGATGAGTTAAGAGCATCTATAAGAAAGGCCACTATAAATCTTTTGCTTGCAAGGCATGCCCGTCAATCAGAAGAGGAGAAGAAGAGGGTAAGGTTTGAGTTCATTTCTGTACTTTCCCACGAGTTAAAAGCCCCGCTTGCAGCAATAGAGGGTTACATAAACATACTTAAGAAAAGGTTCGGCAAGATCAGTGTAGAAGACTACGAGATGATGTTGTCCAGGAGCCAGATACGTCTGGAAGGGATGAGAAAACTTATCTTTGAACTTTAGGACCTAACAAGAATAGAATCAGGCAATAA
>CAYVOB010000036.1:0-12175 GCA_964452945.1 uncultured Bdellovibrionales bacterium | reverse complement strand
TTGATCATAGGTTTTTTAATGTTCGTCTGTGCTAACGTTTATGCACAGGATTGGTTCTCTCAAGCTATAAATGGTGCAAGTCACGAAGCCCGCATGTCGGCAATGAAGATCTTTGATGAACAAATACTGCCAGATAAAGCTGAAAGAGAGAACTTCTTACAGGAATTAACTGAAGCGCCGGATAAATCGGAGGTCTTTAAGTTCTTTATGAGCCTGATGGAAGATTACTCAGATAAGGAGAAATATTCGATCGGCAAACAGGAATATTATAAGTTTGTTAAAAGTATAATCTCCATGTTCGGTATACGTGAGTATTATGACAAAATGCTGATTTCCGCCGCGTCTGCAGGTGAGTTATATAGCTTTCAGATATTGATGAGCAGGATTTGGAATATTAGTGATGAAGTAAAAAAAGAGGCGATTACAGGTTTGAATAACAGGACGAAGACGGCCTCACCTCTATCTGACTATATGAAAGGTTGCGACAAGATCCTTGGATACTTGGAAGGTCAGATCAGTCTTGGTCATGAACAGATACTCGAGAACATGAAAAAAGCTGTAGCCACTTTGTCTACATTAGAAGAAGCCATAAAGGATAATCCGGACGTATATTGTGAAGAGAATTTTTTGGACCTGGTGCAAGCAGCCAAAAAAGCCAAAACCTCCGCAGAGGCAGAGGATCTTTTAACAAAAGCACAGCTGATACAGTCGATCTCTGGCGTTGCCTCTTTTCTAAGTCTTACGGATAAAGAGCTGACGGAGCGTTTATTTAATATCTTTTTTGAACGATTGGACCAAAAACAATTGATCGACAGGGTTAAATATGTTGGCAAAGATATGTCTAGGGATGAGGTAATTTGGGGAACGATATTATTCTACCTTTCTGGAAGCAGCGGTAATAATGGTATGCTAACGAACGCTTTGGATACTGCCATAGTTTTTGGTACACCGGAGAATGAATTTAAGGACGGACTTTTTTATATCACTTCGCAGAACAAATATACTTCAAAGGAAACCAAAGCATATCTACGGGTCTTAAAAGTACTAATACTCTGCAATAACCAATTTATTATTAATTCTAATGGTGAAGAAAGGGATATTGTTGATTTTTTGACCCAGGACTACGCAATAGTTGATGCCAATGGGGTACAGAAGAGTATTGCCATGGCCAGGTACGCATTTGGCCTACTTGATGAACGTAGCTTTGATATAGAGAAATTCTCAATCATAGAAGAGGGTGATCTACAGTCAGTTGTTAAGCTTGAAGATATAAGTACTATGAAACTTAATAAGGGGCTTGAGTTATTTAAGAATATTAGGACGCTCTCAAAAACTGGTTTGTAAGGGGTAGTTTATGAAAAAAATGTTCATTATGTTAGCGGTTATGTTTTGCTTTGGTGCTAGCCTGCATGCACAGCAGTGGTACTTTGATGGAATAAGCAGTGAGAATGAAATGACTAGGGCTTCCACCAGGCTTAACTTTGAGTCTTTCGTTTTAGCGGATCCAATTCAACTGGAACGGTTTATGGAAGCACTAAAAGATTCTGGGCCAGATTACTGGGTGCGTTTTTATATGGAACAGATGGAGAGATTTAAAGAAGGGAAAGGAATGGCTGTTATAGCTCAAAATGACTATTATAAATTCATAGACTATTTTAGGGGCCTTTCTCCTGAAACAGAAGCAGTTTCGTTCTCTCTTCTCTTAGTTAGGGCAGAGGAAGCAGGTGAGCCATACAGTACTAAATTGTTTGCTGAAAGAGACAAACAAATAAGAACAGAGCTTGTAAGACAAGGGCTTTGGTCAGAAGAAGGGACAGAACCATCATCAGAGATAGATATGGAAAGGACGTATTTTAATTTCAACGAAATACTAGAGAACATGAAGGAAGCTGCACTTAAGGGTATCCCTTTGGAAACAGCTATAAAGAATAACCCATACATATACTGCAAGGGGAACGTGCTCGCTTTATTGACCGCGGGTATTGAAGCAAAGACGACTGCAGTGGCAGAAGATTATGTTTCCAAGGCGAGATCCATTATCTCTATCTCTCATGTCGTAAACGAAGATATTCTATCTCTTGCAGAAAAAGGGCTGAGTATGCGCCTATATAAGCTCTTTATGAAGAGAGCCGGTAGTAATATGTGGATATATAATGAACTCGACGACAAAGAAGCTTTTAAAGATGCTTTGGCAGACCAAGACTACCGTGCCGCAGAGTATGCCGTCCACGATGCAGTTTTAAGTACTAGCTTATACTTTTTGTTTGGTAATAATGGTAAGTCCGAGGGTAATGGAAAAGTAAAAACTATTGCGGATTCCATTCTACTTTTTGGTACGCCTGAGAACGAATACAAGGATGGGCTTTTTTCTTTAGCTACAAGAATAGATGATTTTGGTAATGAGCAGATAAAGAGGAACCTTGATAGTATAAAGATCCTTGTCCTTTGCAACAACGACCAGATCACAACTTCAAAAGGTCAGAAGAAAGGAATTATTGAATTCCTTACCGAAGACTATTCTGTGATAGGTCGTGATGGTAATGCAAGTAGCCTTGCAATGGAACTATACGCTTTTGGCTCACTTAACGAGAATAGCTTTAAAGAAGAGAACCTGCCTGTGATGGATGATTCAGAAGAGCTTAATAAAATAATTAAATTAGAAGACATAACAACTGATAAGTTGAGCAAGGGTCTTGAGGTATTTAATAAACTTAAGTCATCTATGGTACTGGTAAAATAAAATAATAGGGGTCTGCTTTATGAACAAAAAAGTTTTTATATTAGCTACAGCCTTGGTGGTGATCATAGCGGCGATACCAGGTTCCAATCTTTATGCACAGACAAAAAACAGAACTTTGGAAGGTGGGTATAAGGTACTTACTAATGTAGAAATGGCAGTAAGCAGGTCCATGGACATAAAGGACGCCATCAGATGTTCTAAAACTAGTATTTATAATAAAGCAAATATCTTAGAGTTCATAGAGCTTGCCAAGGATGCCAGCTTCATAGCGAGGGCTCGTGACTACATGAGCAAAGCCAGGATAATAATAGATAACTGCATTCATCTTACTGCAAAAGACATAGAAGAGCTTAATAGGGCTTTTAGTTCAGCAGAGTTAGAGTTGAAATGGCGTTCTACGAGAAAGTTTTTAAAACAAGTAAACGAAGCAGGCTATTGTTATATAGATCCTAAGACCCTTGAGGGGACAGGGCCAATAAGCGTTGAGGAAATAAATAATGCTCTCTATATGGTGTTGTATTATGTGATGTCGAATGATGCAAAGATCGATAAGGATAATATACTGCTGGTCTTTGGGTCTGCGAAAGAGAATTTTGAAAATGGTCTTTTGTATCTATCAGAAAAATTCGGTGGAGAGAACCTGCCTAGTCTTAATAGTATAAGAGCTGTCATACTAGGTGCTAATACTGTAGTGCCATACAATGGAGATGACGAGTGCCCTATAGAGGATATGATGCTTGCTCAACCTGTTCTTGCTGATATCCTTGTCGGTACCGGAGATAAGATGTTGACCGCGATAGATATTCAAAAGTATTGCTCCAGCGAACAAAGCAAAGTGTGTGCACTTGAGAATCTAGAGAAGATAAGCAAGCTAAGACTTATAGAAAAATAGTCGGATCAATTATTTTTTTTTGCTACAGCTATCAATGATAATCCCATTATGGGAGTAAAGACCGTCCTTTCCAGTGGAAGATAGAATCTTGCAAATAGATCAAAGAATTTTGTCTGTCTTGGCAGGGTCGTCCTTTTTAATATCTTCGCAAATAAGAGCCAGCCAAAATATCCAACAAGGTTATATGTATAGAGTTTTTCTATCTCAAAGCCGGCATCATATAGTTTTTGCGTCAGCTCTTTTTTACTATATCTTCTGTGGTGCCCGAGCATGCTGTCCAACTTTGAATATAAGGACTTGTGATTTGTCGTCATCAATATGATGTTGCCACCAGGTGGTAGCATTGTGTATAGCCTCTTAAGCAAAGCCCCGTCATCCTTTATATGGTCCAGTACGTTTATGGCAGTTATTGTTTTGAATTGTTTACTTTTGATGATCTCTGGAATGTCCTTTGTTACATCCCACTTTAATACCTCGACGTTCAAGGAGTTCTGGAACCTGTTGGACAGTATGGAGATCGAAGTATCATCGTTATCTACGGTGGTCACTTCGTGCTTATTCTTTAAAAGATAAGTGAAACTTCCTATGTGACCACCTATCTCTAGGACGTTTTGACCGCAGTGGTCTTTTATGTTGTTGAAGATCTCTTTATTGTAACTTATGGATTCCGCCATTCTATAAGTGTCTTCTGTGTTAGGCTCGTCCACTATCTGACCGGGGAACATGTTGTACTTGATTATGCTCCATAATGCTTTTACAGCGTCTTTTGGTCCTATTTTTTTGCCTTCTTCGTATGTTCTTCCGGAGTAGGAGATGGGGACCTCGAATATAGTGCAACCAAGATGCCCAAGTTTTGCTGTTACCTCTGGCTCAAAGCCAAAACGGTTTGATCTTAGTAAGAGCGTCTTTAATATAGAACTCTTAAATACTTTATAACAGGTCTCCATGTCGGTAAGGTTAAGGTCAGAGAACAGGTTAGATGCTATAGTGAGTGACTTGTTAATTAAAGTGTGCCTAAAGCTTAATACCCTTCTGGATTCACCAAGGTAACGTGAACCGAAAACTACTTCAGCCTTACCCTCCAGCAGTGGTTCCAATAGCTTTGGATATTCGAATGGCTCATATTCCAGGTCAGCATCCTGTATCAGTATTATATCGCCGGTGGTATGTCTAATTCCAGTGCGTAATGCCGCTCCTTTTCCCATATTCTTTTTGTGAGCCGCAAGAAAGAAGGAACATTTATCTATGTTCTGGTCGAATAGCTGTCTATAATTAATGTTCATTGGATGTTTTTTAATCCATCTTTCCAGTATCTCGCTAAGACCTTTTTTCCAGTCAACAGCAAGTCTTTCGAGTATCTCCAGTGAGCCATCCTTGGAACAATCATCAACTATGATTATCTCTTTCTCGTTAAGTTGTATTGGAGCACAGACCACTTTTAAGAGGATGAACTCTATGGTGAACCGCTCATTGTAGCAAGGCATCACTATTGAAAGCTTGTTCATATCCATTTTAATAGAGGACTGCATATTTTATATTCCCCAATATTTCATACAACAGAGTCATGTTTATTTCCATGTTCTTTATGGATGGTATAAGGTCTTCGTTGTTTATTCCATAGGACACAGTGCATGCCGTAGGGACCAGTACCGCATTGATCTTTTCTTTTGCCAGGAGCATTTTTATCCTGGGCATATGAGAGGCAGAGGATATAACAGCTACCTTTTTGAACCCATGTTCCTTCATTATGTTCCCAAGTTCGAGGATGTTCTCATAGGTATTTAGGCTTTTTTTGTCTGTGAAGATGTTTTTTTCAGGGATTCCCATTGCAACAAGGACCTTTGAGGATGTAACTGATTCAGCAGGCTCGTTCCTTTTTGTAATACCGCCCAATATCATGATGGGTCTTTTTACTTCATTATAGATCGCGGCTCCAGCTACAAGCCTTTTCATGGTTATATGAGGGGTCTTACTCAGCTGGTCTGTCTCAAACCCTTTTTCTGTACCAGAGGTCAGTATCGCGATGGAGTCAACTTGTTTTACTTTTTGCATATCGAAGGAACAATCGCCTTCTAGCTTATGCAGTATCGGCTTTGTCACTATGGATGTTGTTGCAAGGTATGTCATCAGTATGGATAAGAACAGGAAAAGACGTCTAAAACGAGGGGTGAACCTGTTAGACCTTAGAACATATGCATTCGCCAAAAGTATTATGAAAAAAAGTCCAGGTGCTGTAAGGCAGAACAGAAGTGTTTTTTTAACGATCCACATTTGATACAAAGGATATATTAAAATATTTGTTTAGTAAACACCCACCAGTCTTGCTGATATCATTCTAATGACACCAGCAAGACTGGTGGGTCTTGTCTGATCCATTCTTATTCCACGTGTCCAGGTATGTATCCTGTGTAGCTTAACGACGGATTGATGGAAGAGTAGTTGATATACCCCTTTGTGACCTGTATTGTATCAAACGACCTTGTTGATGAGCCCAACTCTTCTAAGGCTTCGTAGCCTTTAAGCCAGCTTGTTATTGAGTAACTTGCATCGGTCCTGTGGTCTCTTCCTACGAGTGTTAAAAGATTTTGAGGATAATAGACAATATCTAAGAATTTTTGTAGACAATAACCAGGCTGTGGATCGTTGCAGTTTGGATAATAGAGGTTATTAAGGTTATTCATATAAGCACCACACAAAGTAGGTCCATAGATCACCATATTCTGTACATTTTTATCCGGTGTATAGTAGAAGCATGAACATTTTGAAGTAATGGTAACGTTATCACATATGGTGTTACCCTCAAAGAATGGCTCCTGGCCCTGCGGTCCAAGGACAGAACTATTTGTATCTACGTGTATGATCAGGTCCATTCGTATTTTTTCGTTACCCTGTAGCGTAAGGTCTGAGAAGTTTAGTGTGTAAGCATTAACCCCAGCTTGTGTTGTTACGCTTAGTTCTTCATTTATACCGCTGTCCCTGATTATCAAGACCCTATAAGTGGGAGCTGCCAGTGCCTGGTGATATTCCAAATACGTTCCTGTTGTCATTATGTACTGGTCCCAGGGATAGTATTGTGCATGAGGCATAAAGGTCTTGTTCTGTATGTGGTGCGTATTTGAGAGTATTGCAACTGTGCTGTTGTTGACATTTATACTGCCGGAGACAGTCACAGGATATGCCAATGTATTCAAAAGTTCTATGCTGTCTATTACAAAATCATCAAGATCCTGGTCCATTTTATAATATGACGAATCCATTATTGAAAGGCTTCTATTTAGAAGTACCGGGTTCTGGGAGCTGCTTAGCAAGTTGAATTTTATGTTGTAGCTGTAAGTTTGTTTATCCATCGCCGTTCTTATCCTTATACTAAGTAGGTGTTGGTCGTAAGGAGCTGACGTCATTATCCCACCCCCCAAAGTGCTTAAGTGAATAGGGAGGGAATAGTATCCGTTCTCCACGATGAGCGGTTTTTCCTCTGATTGTATTATGACGTTCTGTAAGGAGTCACGTTTAATGTAGGTGTATGTGACAGCTTCTATATCAGTGCTGTCTATGTTATCTATGCTGAACTTAATAGTTGGTGCGTCAGCTATATTTTGTGCGTTAAGTGCTTCTGCTTCTGCCACGATCAGTGAGTTTATTTGTAATTCCTCTGCTTCAGCCCCTAATGGCTCCAGTCTGCACAGAGGGGTATCTACACAGTTCTTAAGTTCCTGCTCGAGTGCTATGACGGGCACTTGTTTATCCTTGCTCACAGCTGTGGCTTCCTCTGGTCCTGCTAATTGATGTTTTCGAGAGCTACCTGCGTCATCGTAAACAGAACATGATGACAGTACTAACAATGTTAGAGTGATCAAGATCCGATCTTTCTTCATTTGTTCTAACCTCCTTTTTATTTTTATAAAGAGGAGGCTTACAACAACCAGGCCCATAGACTGAGTCCATTCGTTGCTAAGTAATGTTCAGGATATTTTATCTGCTGTAGCAACCTTTGAAGTAAGGTGATCTTCCAAAGGCGATCATAAAATCACCGACCTGGTTCTGTTCAACAAGTCCGCCTGCGGTTATCATTATAAAGTTTGGTTTGAGCCTGCTTAAGCCAGTGCTGGTCGCATGAACCTTGATGCTATTAACTGTAAAACCATCAGAAGGGAATTCTGCGCTGGTCACGGTGGTGCTCCCTATAAGATTTATGGGACCACTGGAACTGCAAACTCCGGTAGTCGTGTATCCGTTCACTACAGAAGATGGGTTCTCTCTGCATGCGATCACCCTTATGGTGTATCCTTTCTCAGTTATCTCGTCCAACAGGGCCGTAGAAAAAGTAGGACTTCCATCCGGAGGCACTATTGTTATCTTCATTTTACCATCTAGACTATCAACAGCGACTAGTTTAGCGAACTTTTTACCTGCCATGGCTGTTCCGGCAGGAGTATCTATTCCATAAGGGACGAGCATATCTGACTGGAAGCCGCTGCAATCTGTGCTTGTTTCCGCAGTTTCTCCGCCGCTGATACCGTTCCTTGCTATTGTAGAAGCTCCTCCTCCACAAGCGCTAAACACTATCAAGGAGCATGTGAGCAGCGTTTTTTTCATATCAATACGCTACCCCATATTGTTTTGCTAAATAGAAAGGAGACAGTCCTGACCCCACACTTGCACCGCAGGCATCATCCACAGCCATGATGTATTGATAGTCCGTTAAGCTATCCATATCAAATTTACCGACCAGCTTTGTGGTTGGATCATTGGCAAAGGAACAAACAGTTGAACTGCCTAGCACAAATATAGGCTGAATTGGGCCCAAGATCGGTATCCTTATATAGCTTGCTACAAAGGTACCAGGGTTTACGGCTGTATTAGATACATAAAGGCTCAGCTGGTGGTTCTCAAGTTTTTCCTCCATATCCTCTTGTTCAGTTGTTCCTGGTGTATAGTCGGTAGTGTTTTTTACACAGACGACAAGTGTTGATGGCCTTTCTATCTGGAAAGAGTAAACTGCCTTTAGAGTGTTGTCCGGGCTGTAAGTATTGTTATTGTTGCTATCTGGGAAACATCCAACGCTGCCAGCTGCTTCTGTTTCAAAAAAGGCATATAAGGTCGCGTACGTTGAAGCCAAGGCGCCTTCATTCTTTTCCTGTAATAGGCCACAGGCGCCAAATAAAGCCATCATGGCCGCTAGAATAAGTGTTTTAAATACCTTCATTATCCAACCCCTCTACTACATCTGTAGCTATCTATTTATACTATACCATAACTATAGAAAAAGTCAAGTTGTTTTTAAGCAAACCCTATAAAGTTTTATGTTTACATGGGTATGGGGCCTGTGTTAGAACTTCCCGTGCTCGAAATATGGGGCATTAGCTCAGTTTGGTAGAGCGCTTCGCTGGCAGCGAAGAGGCCAACGGTTCAAGTCCGTTATGCTCCACCAAAAAATAGCTTTGGAACTATTTAAAATTAGGGGATAAATGTCATGTATGCAATTGTAAGAACAGGTGGAAAACAGTACAAAGTAAAACCAGGGGACAAGGTTACAGTCGAAAAACTCCAAGGAAACAAAGGGGATAGCCTTAAGCTAGATGAAGTGCTCTTTATCTCCGAGGAGAACGACACAGACCCTATGATAGGCAAGCCTTTGGTGGAAGGAGCCACAGTTGACTGTGAGATCGTTTCACAGGCAAGGACCAAAAAGACCATAGTCTTTAAGTTCAAGAAAAGAAAAAGATACATGAGGAACAAGGGCCATAGACAGGAACTTACGATGCTGAAGGTTAAGAGCATTTCATGTGGTGGCAAGAACTGGAAGATGGAGGAGAGTAAATAATGGCAACCAAAAAAGCTGGCGGTAGTTCAAGGAACGGAAGGGATTCAGGCGGACAGCGTCTAGGAATTAAAAAGTTCGGTGGACAGTTCGTTAAAGCCGGGAATATAATAGTTCGTCAAAAAGGAACAAAAGTACATCCTGGAAAGAATGTAGGAATGGGAACTGACTATACTATATATGCTTTGATAGATGGGACACTTGATTTCAAGTTCGTCGGTAAACAAAGAAAATCCACTGTTTCCGTAAAACCGGTTGAAACTACAAAGTAAATAGTTTTTAATTTTAAATATGATAATAGATAAGGGCGGGCTTAAAAAAGTTCGCCCTTTTTAGTACACGATTTAGGGAATGGCTTATGAAGTTCATAGATGAAGCAAAGATCTTTATTAAGGCCGGTAGCGGCGGCAGTGGCAAGGTGAGCTTTGCTCCGTTCAGAGCAGGTCCAGATGGTGGCAGCGGCGGTAAGGGCGGGAGTATAATTTTTAAGGCTTCCGGCAACAAGAACACTTTGATAGATTTTAAGTTCCAGACCAAATACATAGCTAAGAGCGGAGAACCCGGTGGAACAAAGAACATGACTGGAGCAGATGCAGAAGACCTTGTGATAGTCGTTCCGGCGGGAACACTTATCAAAGATGCTGAAAATGGGAAGTTGCTCGCCGATCTTGATACGCCAGGAAAAGAGATAGTTATTCTAGAGGGTGGACAAGGAGGGAAAGGAAATCTCTTCTATGTGACATCATCCAGGCAGGCTCCCGATTATGCTCAGCCAGGTGCCAAGGGAGAGGAAAAGTGGGTTGCAATAGAATTAAAACTACTCGCTGATGTCGGACTTGTAGGGCTTCCCAACGCTGGTAAGTCAACTCTTATATCAAGGATCAGTGCAGCTACCCCAAAAATAGCCGATTACCCATTTACTACGCTGGTACCTCATCTTGGCGTGGTTAAATATCATGACATGGATTTTGTTGTAGCCGATGTGCCTGGACTTATAGAAGGTGCCCACAAGGGTAATGGACTTGGCATAAAGTTCTTAAAGCATATAGAGAGGACCAAGGTGCTGGTGCATTTGGTCGACGTTTCACATATGTCAATAGACCCTGTAAAGGATATACAGATCATAAATAATGAACTCAAGATGTTCTCTAAGGACCTTGTTACAAGACCGATGATATATGCATTGAACAAGATGGACTCAGCAGAAGCTGAACATCTAAACAAAGCCAGGGATTATCTGCTAGGGCTTAAACACGATTTTGTTGAAATCTCGGGAGTTAGCGGTAAGGGTTTGGATCTTTTACTGCAAAAACTCAGTACTGTGCTAAAAAAGGTCAGGGATGAATAAAGAGAATAAAAAGCTCTTGGTCTTTGGAGGCTCCTTTGATCCTCCTCATCAGGGTCATAAGGCGATGGTTGAGGTTACCTGTGAACTGATACGGCCGGACCTGGTCCTGATAATCCCGTGCTATATCCAACCTCTAAAAACAAAGAATACTGCCTCCGCAGAACATAGACTAAAAATGGCAAAGATCGTATTCGATGACAAAAGGTATCTGGTCTCTGATCATGAGATACAGCGAGGCGGTACAAGTTATACAATAGATACCCTTAAATATCTTCAAAAGACATATAAGGGCCACAGGATATATCTTTTGATAGGAGAGGATTCCTATTCCAATTTTGTAGAGTGGAAGAATTTTGAAGAGATATTAAGGGACTATGACCTTGTAGTAGTGGCAAGGCAAGGTAAGAACCTAAAAGATAAATTCCCGTTCGCAAAACACATACAGTTCATAACTGATTTTTTACATCCGGCGTCATCTACGTCGATCAGACAAGGTGACTTTACTTATGTTGATCCAAGAGTCCTTAAGTACATAAAGGCCAACGGACTTTATGGGGAGTAAAAGGTTTGTTCAGTAAAATAGTTTTTTTGCACTTGGGTAAATTCAAGTCAACTCAGTATTCAGAATTATTCCATGATTATTCCTCAAGGTTGAAGCACTATATTAAGGTGGAAGTGAAGGAACTAAAGATCCCATCAGATGAAAAATCCAAGTTCGATAAGATCTTACCAAGGATACAGGATGCCGTGCGGGGTTCAAAACTTCTTGTATTGAGCGAGAGAGGAAAGAGCCTTACCTCGCAGGAGCTTGCAAAGTTCATCGATTCAGGGAGCGGGACCTTAAGTGTGCTTACAGGAACGTCCTGGGGACTGACAGATGAGTTGGAAAAAAGTGCCAACCTCTTGCTGTCATTTGGTAAGTTGACTTTACCACATGAAGCTGTAAGATTTCTGGTATCTGAACAGCTTTATAGGTCTTTGACCATTATCAGGGGAGAGAGCTATCATAAATGAAGATCGCACTTTGTCAGATAGATCCTATAGTAGGAGATATTAGCGGTAATACGAACCTCATCTTGGAGTATTACAACAAGGCTAAAAAGAAGGGTGCGGAACTCTGTCTATTCCCGGAGCTTGCACTTACCGGTTATCCTCCGATGGACCTTATAGATAGAAAGGACTTTGTGGACGACGCACTTAACGCTATCAACACCAAGATAGCTCCCAAAGTGAAAGGCTGTGCTGTCTTATTGGGTTCCATAAGCCACAACCTTAATGACGGTAAAAGATATTTTAACTCGGCATTCTTTATAGATAGCGGAAGGATAGTCTCTATAATAAACAAACAGCTGCTCCCAACCTATGACCTTTTTG
>CAYVOB010000035.1:0-12691 GCA_964452945.1 uncultured Bdellovibrionales bacterium | reverse complement strand
ACAAAAGGGCTGCTCCTTAATCGGAGTGGCCCTTTTTGTTAAGGTCGCGCCAGGATTTGCCTTCTCTTGCTAAAGGATCCTTTTGGAGCTTATTCACTGCTTTTTTGTGGTCACCGTAGTTCTCGCTAAAGGAGTGAGTTCCGTCGTTCCTTGAGACAAAGAACAGATACGGTGTCTTTTCGGGATAAAGCGCAGCGATAATAGAATCCTTTCCTGGGTTCGCGATGGGCCCAGGAGGGAGCCCGTGTATCTTGTATGTGTTGTATGGTGTGTACTGCTGTAGATCGTCCCTGTTAAGACTACCCGTGTACCTGTCCCAGATCCCGTATATGGTCGTAGGATCGCTCTGAAGCGGCATCCCTTTATTCAGCCTGTTGTGGAACACAGAAGATACAAGTTTTCTTTCATCCTTTGCCCCGGTCTCCTTTTCTATTATGGAGGCAAGCGTTATCGCTTCCTTATCGCTCAAACCGATCTCGTGAGCCCTTTTGGACAATTCCTTTGTAAAGGTCTCACTGAATTTTTTGTGCATCATCCTTACCAGCATCTTTGCGTCCTTTACCCTGTTCACTGAATAGGTGTCAGGGAACAGGTATCCTTCTGCACTGTTTGCCTTTATGCCAAGCTCTATCAAAAGGACCTTGTCATGTGCTGCGTCCAGAAAATCCTTTGGTCGTTTTATTATCTTGTTGGATGTAAGCATATCGGCTATTTGGTACATGTTAAAACCTTCAGGAACTGTAAAGCTGTATGCAACAGGAACTCCATTGATTAGCGTGTCCAGCACCTGCATAGCGTTCATGTTCTTAGTGAACCTTAATTCACCTGCTTTAATTTTTGAATCAGCTCTCATTATACGGCCAAGGACCCTGAATTTTATCTCGTTCCTTACAAGCCCATCTTCATATAGCAACTTTGTGACTTTCCTAAAATTCGACCCCTCTGGTATCTCCACTATGAGTTCCTGTCGACTAAAAGAAGCCGGGGAATATAAAAAGACAACAAAGGAACCGATTAGATATACAGCAGTAATAAAAACAGCTATCAGCACCGTAATTGAGAGCATCTTATATTTATACAGGAACATTATATGTCCGCCTTAAGGGATAGATGTATCGAATCTTTTTTGTATACGACCACTGGGTGCCTAAGATAGAACCTATTAAAGGCTCCTTCCGGTCTTGCATTACCTGATTTACCATAACCAGATATAGGATACCTCATGGATTCACCGAGCGTTATTGAGTTAACAAAGACTTGCCCAACATCACAACGCTTTACGAACTCACTTATTACTTTGTTGTTATTTGAGAAGACGCTCAAACCATATCCATATTCACAAGTATTGTGTGAGGCTATCGCCTGGTCGATATCACTGAACCTTTTTATGGCAACGTTGGGACCGAATATCTCGCTGGTGTTATATACTCCGTCCTCTTTAAGATCGTCAGTAAGATGTATAGAAGGGGTGACATAGTATCCCTTGTAACCTCCGGGGACCTCAATATCCTTTCCCCTCATCAAAGTCTCTGCTCCTTCCCTTTGAGCTATACCTTGCAACCTCAGATAATTCTGCATGGCATTATCAGATATAAGAGGACCCATGAAAGGTTTTGTACCGGTGTATTCATCAAGTGGATGACCAACCTTTAAGGTCTTGGACTTTGTATGGAACTTACTTATAAATTCATCAGCTATTTTGTCCTCAACAAAGATCCTTCTAATACCGTTGCTCCTTTGTCCCGTACTGATGAACGAACCATAAACAAGTTCTGTCACAGTTCTGTCAACATCCACGTCTGACATAACAACGGCGGCGTTCTTTCCGCCAGTACCCATTATCAGTGTCTTCCAATAATCGTCGGCAATATACTCCGATATCCTTGTTGCGGTCTCAAAAGTACCATTAAAATACACGGTAGACACATCGTGATGCTTCAATATCCTTTTTGCAGTCTCTTTTTCTCCCTGTATCATATTAAAAACGCCCTTAGGTATCCCTGCATGATGTATGGCTTCAGAAAGGACTTGTCCCACTAACGGGGTATGCTCGGAAGGTTTATATACTACTGTATTACCCAATAAGAGGGCACTTATGATCGAACGTGCAGGATAAAGGACCGGTTGATTGAATGGAGCTATTACAGCAACGACACCATTGGGCTTATAAAGTTCCACTACGGAAGCACCAGCCTCTATTTCTCTTTCAGAAAATGATGGAGTATCTCCAAAGATATCGAACATTGTGTTTATGTCGTTTATGGCCAGCTCTATTTCCTGCTTCGCATCCCATATTGGGCGTCCGAGTTCCCTTGCTATAAGCTCAACGAACCATGGGGACAACATCTCGATCGAATTCTTCAGCCTTTTAAGTATTTCAAGCCTCTGCAAGCCGTCCATTTGTGACCACTGTTCAAAAGTCTCCTTTGCCCTTGTCACAGCTTCTTCACAATGTTTGTAACAGGCAGGCACCTCTACAATGAGCTCTTTTATATCTGCAGGGCTTTTTTTCTTGAATGATGAACTTGGATGTTCAGGGATCACAAAACGTCCATTGATGTAGTTGCCGGAAAAGGAAAAATCGCGCCAAGCCACATTTTGCATAACCCCTCCTTTACAAGGCTGATTTTCTTATATATATAACAAATGGAATGTCTGACAAGCTTAAAGCCATAATTTTTGATCTTGATGGAACAATAGCAGACTCTTTCCATGTAGGATTAGAAGTTGCCAATGCCCTGGCGGAAAAATATAAATACGAACCAATAGTGGACTCTCCTGTAATAAGGGATCTTTCGTTTAAGGAATTCCTGGTCTCACACTTGAAACTCGGAAGGATCAGATTGCTCTTGTGGGCCATGGAAACAAAACGTTTATTAAGCCAACGTAACGACGATATAAAAATATTCCCTGGTATTAAGAACGCCTTGGAGGAGTTAGCAAAGCATTATAGATTAGGGATCTTAACCTCTAACAACACAAAAAACTCGCTCAAGATACTGGAAAGTAACGGCATAGGGCACTGTTTTAGTTTTATGTACACAAACTGCCCTGCTTTTGGAAAATCCCGATATTTAAAAAAGCTCATAAAAACAGAAAAATATAAAAAGACCAACGTAGTATATGTTGGCGATGAGATCAGAGACCTTGATTCTTGTATAAAGGTGGGCATTCCAATGATAGCTGTAACCTGGGGGGCTAACTCTGCCAGGATACTTCAAGAGGCTGGAGCACATTATTTTGCAAGCAAGCCCTGGGACATTGTTGCAATAACAGCTTCTATCAAAGATACAAAAGAAGCTCACTAAACCTATCGATAAAAATATCCGGTATTATCTGCTCTCTAAGAAAACGCTCTTTTGACCAGTTCCCATAAGTTACGGCGACGGTAAAAGAACCTGCATTCTTACCCAAAAGAATATCCCTATCTGTATCACCCACCATAAGAACGTCGTCAGGTTTTGAACTAAGCTCCCGACATATCTTGAATATTAATTCGGGGTTGGGTTTGGAGGGCATACCGTCATCCGTGCCTTTGACTACACTAAAGAATTTCCTAATGCCGGCGGCCTTTAGCTCTGCCTCTGCACAGTAGGTGTGTTTTGCAGTACCAACAGCCAATTTATAACCCTTTTTATGAAGTTTACCTATTGTCTCTGTAACGCTGTCAAAGACTGTCGCCTTATCCATATAGTTGTCGTAGTAGTGTGAGACGTAATAATCTCCTATTTTCTTTAATGTCTCTGGGCTTTCATTAGGCATCAACACATTCAGCGTTTCGTGCAGGCTCTTACCCATAAAAAAATGTGAATCAAGTCTTGTTATGGCAGGTACTACGGAATAATACTCCATGGCTTTGAACAGCGAATCTAATATCCCCTGTGAGCTGTCTATAAGGGTCCCGTCAAGATCAAAGATCACTGTAGAAACTTTCATATTATTCATAGGCTAGTACAAGAATAAAAAAAAGGGAAGGGCTTTGGCCCTTCCCCTCGGTGATCAATGCTTATTGATGTTTATCTTTTTGGACTTTTTCTGTTCCGTCTTTGGCAGTTCTATGGTCAGGGTACCATTCTTGTACTCTGCATTTATCTTATCCTCGTCCACATCGCCGATGTTAAAACTTCTCATGAACGAGCCATAACTTCTTTCTGATCTGTAAACATTATCCTTCTCTTCTGTGAACTCAGATTTACGTTCTCCCTTTATAGTAAGGATACCTTCATTCACCTCTATACCAACATCTTTTTCATCAACCCCTGGAAGGTCTGCCTTAATCACGTATTTGCCATCCTTTTCAGCTACGTCCACTGCGGGCCTCCAACTCATTATCTCATTTTCGGTATTAATGGCTGGGCTAAAAAAATCATCATAGAACTTGTCACCAAAGAAGAGATCGAACATTGACTTCCTATTACTTGGTTTTGTTATTTCGTACTTCATAAAGAACACCTCCAATTTTATTCAAAAGGTCCGGCCGGCCTTTTTTCTCCCTGTATCTCCAAAAATTAAGATGGGTATTCAAGGCAATAAAGTCAAGGGGTACTACTGACCACAAAAAAGGAAAGTGTTTTTAAACATTTCCATTATGCACGTTGTTTGGCATTGCTCTTTAATATTGATGCTACAATAGAAAGAGCAAGGACGGACAATATAACAAGCAGAGACATCGTAGTTGGTATCTTGTAAAGATCTGCTATGACCATCTTTACACCGACATAAGTAAGTATAACTGATAAAGCTGCCTGAAGATAATAGAACTTATCCACTACCTGGGCCAAGGCAAAATAAAGCGCCCTTAGGCCAAGTATGGCAAAAATATTAGAAGTAAAAACTATGAACGAGTCCCTGGTAACAGCTATTATCGCCGGAATGGAATCTACCGCAAATACAAGATCAGAGGTCTCTATTACTAGGAGCACGACGAATAACGGGGTTGCATATAATTTCCCGTTCTCCTTAACAAAGAATTTACCCTCCCTGTACTCTTTGGTAACAGGAAAGAACCTCCTAAATAATCTTAACAGGATATTCTTTTCAGGCTCTATCTTCTTTTCTTTTTCAAAAGCCATTTTAACACCAGTGAATATAAGGAATGCACCGAATAGATAGATCATAATATGGAATCTTTCTATCAAAGCGATACCAGCGAATATGAATATGGCCCTCATGATGATAGCGCCAAGGACACCCCAGAATAACACTTCGTGCTGGTATTTCTTGGGCACGCCAAAATATGTAAATATCAAAAGGAACACGAATAGGTTATCTACACTAAGTGATTTCTCTATTACATAGCCGGTAAGAAAAGCCATCCCTTGTTCATGTCCGTCCCAAATATAAAGCCCTACATTAAAAATAAGCGCCAGGCTTATCCAAAAGACACTCCAAAGTATGGCCTCTTTTAATTTAACCTCGTGAGCTTTTTTATGGAACACCCCAAGATCAAGAGCCAACATCAACACAACAAATACAATAAAACCGGCCCATACATATAAGGACATCTAAGCACCTCTCACGTCGTCTTGTATCATGTTGACAAAAAATATACAAACTGTTAGCTTGCGGCATTGATTGATCGTTCATGCGGAGAGGTGTCCGAGCGGTCGAAGGTGCACGCTTGGAAAGCGTGTGTGGAGTAACATCCACCGTGGGTTCGATCCCCACCCTCTCCGCCACTAAAGGTTCCTTACTAGGAATATCCCGGTAAAAAAGGCCCCCACCACACAAATATTCGTTATGATCAGGTACGTAATGGCTGTAACAAGCTGGCCTCTTGAGTATAACATCCCAAAATCAAGGGCAAAGGAAGAGAACGTCGTGAATCCCCCCAAGAACCCAACAGACAAGAGTAGCTTAAGCTCATAGGATATTGACCAATATAAGGCGGTATATTCGGTCAAAAGCCCCATCAAAAAACAGCCTACAGTGTTAACTATAAATGTGTGCCAGGGAAACACCTCGTGGCTTCCACCGACCATAACACCGATCATATACCTTAGGATGGAACCCACAGCTCCACCAAGGCCAACCATGACCGCTAACTTAAAATGATTCAGCATATAAAAATATTAGTCGTAGTACTCAACGCCAAGGTGAGTAATTAAATCCTCGCCCATTGCGTATCTTAAATTGTTCTTTAATTTCATCGACTGTATGAACAAATCGTGCTCTGGGTACAAGCCCTTCGCCGTCATAGGTGACTTGTAGAAGAAGGACAACCACTCCTGTGTACCCCTGTATCCTGCACGCTGTGCAAAGTCGGTGAACAGAACAAGATCGAGAACTATAGGAGCCGCCAATATGGAATCCCTGCAAAGGAAATTCACTTTTATCTGCATAGGCATTCCCATCCAGCCCACGATATCTATGTTGTCCCAGCTTTCCTTGTTGTCTCCACGAGGAGGATAATAGTTTATCCTTACCTTGTGGAAAAGGTCTTTATAAAGTGTTGGATACTGTTCCTGCTGTAAGATGCTTTCTAGAACTGAAAGCTTGGACACTTCCTTGGTCTTGAAGCTTTCGGGATCATCAAGGACCTCTCCATCCCTGTTGCCTAGGATGTTAGTGGAGAACCATCCGTTCACACCAAGCAGCCTTGCCTTAAGTCCAGGAGCGATGATGGTCTTCATCAGCGTCTGGCCGGTCTTAAAATCCTTTCCTGAGATCGGCACATTGTTCTCCATTGCAAGTTCCTGGATGGCAGGAGTGTCAACGCAGAGGTTTGGAGCGCCGTTGCAGAAAGGGACCCTTAGCTTCATAGCTGCATATGCGTATATTTGAGAAGGAGCTATGTTAGGATCGTTGTTCCTTAAGCCCTCTTCAAAGTTCTTTACGGAGCTGTGTACCGCTGTCTGTTGTTTGTAAACTTCTGTTGATGCGCACCAGATCATTACAAGACGGTCGCAGTTGTTGGTCTTTTTGAAGGTTTCTATATCTTTCATCAGTTGTTCGGCAAGGTCCATTTTGTTCTTACCGGTCTTTACGTTCGGGCCGTCTATGTTCTTGACATAGTCCTTACTAAAAACTGCCTTCATCGGCTTAATAGACTTCATGAACCCAGCTATAGGTTCAAGTATAGTGTCTGGTAGAACACCGCAGTTCTTTGCTGAGTCGTATGCGGTATCCTCAAAAATATCCCATCCGCCGAAGACCATATCGTTAAGGTCTGCAAGTGGAATAAAATCCTTTACCAGAGGTTGGCGGTTATCTGTCCTTTTTCCAAGTCTAATATGTCCCATTTGTGTCATAGAACCTATCGGAGGTTGATAACCCTTCCTTATTGATTCAACACCTGCAATAAATGTGGTTGCAACTGCACCCAGTCCAGGTATCAGGACCCCAAGCTTTCCAGTTGGCTTCTTAAGATTTTTTGCATGTCCGCTGGTCAAAGTCATGACAATGTACCTCTCTTGTTTGATTTATAGGAAATCCCTATATACCCCTAAAAATCTGTTATGGTAAGGGTTTATTTTACCATGCCAAAGTTCACCCTTAACAAGCTCAGGCCGTTCTCAGGTAGCTCGTAATAGGGTAAAGGGTCTGGAAGATACAAATTAATATTGCGTAAAGGGTCTTTTTGATCCTGCTTATAACCCCTTGTATTTATCATAAAATATTCATCACCAGACATCACAAGAGCAAGCCCCCCGGAAAAATCGTTTGCAAGATCATAAATTGGGGGAATAACGTACGTGCCATTCCTGTCTATATATCCAAACTTATTATTTTCTTTCACTCTGGCAAGTCCCTCATAAAAAGGAAAAGCCTCGTCATATTTTGGCAGAATCACCAAATTCCAGTCATCATAAAGATCCCATTTTGTCCCGTCAAAGTATCCCCACTTTTTATCGTCAAAAGAATAAGGTTGTAACTCGATTTCCGTAGTTTCTTGAGCACACAAGTTAAGTCCTATAAAAAAAATTGATATAAAGAGCGCTCTTCCCATATCTTCCACTTATACAAAACTTATGGTATCAAAGTCAATCTGGGCTTATATTTGACCACTTGACCTTCAACTGTTCAATTTTTAGCCAGGGACAAAACACTAACAAGATGGTTTTATTGCCTTTTTTTATGGCATAAGACTTGCTTAGATAAATAGAGCCTACTTTTGAATAAGGAGTAAAAAAATGAGAAACATCTTTAGAACATTTATATTTTTATCTCTAGCCGTAGCCGCCCACTCTGCTCAAGCACAGGTTGAGATTTACGTTCCTGTTAGTACTAAACCGGTTACTATAGAGCTAAACGGGCTCAACAATGATTGTGAAGTAGAAGTGGTGGAACTAAGCTCTTCAGGCAAGGGCTCAAGGATAGTCGTTCCCAAGATAAACGAAGAATTCTACTTAACCGACATGGTGCTAGGTTCTGGCTGGTACACAACAGACGAACTTGTTAATGTCCCAAGTAAAGATGTAAACGCAGTGATCAAAAGGACAAAAAATAGTAAAAAGGAAACTCTTGAAGAATCTAAAAAAAAGACCTGGAACGTGGTATTTGATAACGCTGAGGATCCAACAAGTTATTCACTTGATGTAACGGACGAAGGCAAAACAAAAAATCTAGTTACAAAAACACCTACGGCACCTCAAAATTGTAAAGTAGAACTTGTCGAGATATTATCCGAAATGGGCGGTTCAAGTATAATAGTACCCAAGATCAACTCAAAATTAGACCTCAGCAAAATGGTCCTTGGTCGTGGTTGGTATACTACTGATGAATTTAATTCATCGGACGAGACCTATACTGTGGTGAGAAAGAAAAACAGTAAGGGCGATGAACTTTCCCCAGAAAACCAAAAAATGTGGAACATAGTGCTGGACTCGAATAACAGTTCCTATTCAGTCGAACAACAAACAAAGACAAAGTAACAAAGCCTGACTACTTTAAGGGATACTGTTTAAACTTTAGTCAGCCAATCTGCCTTAATATCTTGATTTTACTAGCTATTTTTTTGGCACAACACTTGCTTTATAACATGTAAGTTAATCCATGGAGGATCTAGAAATGAAAACCTTATTAAAGACCTTAGTACTTGCGCTGTTTGTTCTTACAACAAGCTACGTTTATGGACAAGAGCAGAATAATGATCCCTATGCACAAGCAGTCATAAATGACACGGGTGTCATAAATGCTTTTGCAGAAAAAGGTATTGGGATGTCTGTTGTTAAAATAGCAGAGGGCAGCGAGTGCGTTTACGATCTGTGTGGAACTAATGCATATGAACAAGAATACTGCATGCAGGCCAAGTTAAATATGGAAGGGGAAGCTATGGTAGTAGCTGTCACCAAGGTATTGACGGAGAAAGATCCTTTTGTTTTTAAGCAAGAAACTCAGACAAAAGATGCAGTAGTGATACTTGCAAGCACAGTCATTAAACAGGAATTTAAGGAGCACGACATCAAAATGACTTCTACCAACACCGGAATAGAGGCTATTGCAGAAAAATCAACAAATACTAAACGTGCATATAAGATCTTTAACTTAGTTGATAAAACAAAGTCCATGGAGGTGACTGTAACGGATCAGGCTTCTGCAATAATAGTAAAAATAATAAAAGCGATCCCTGACCCTGTAAAAGAAACCCCAGTGGTTATTGAAAAAACACAGGAGCAAAAGGACTCAGAAACAATTGCAAAAGATAAGGCAGTCAAAAAGGAGTTTAAAGATAACGGCGTTGATATGAGTAAAGAATATATTGCGATCACTCTGATTAGCGACAGAAACTATAAGCTCTGCACTATAGATGAACAGTATTGCATGGAAGTAAGCGTCGCTACAGAAAACTCCCTTGCAGGTCCGTTAGAAAAAGTATCTATAACAAAACACATCAACCCTGCCCCAAGCCCCGCTCCTGTAGAAACACAAGAAGACAAGGACAAAAAAGCCATTCTTGATGACTATAATGTACAAGAAGTGCTCGTGTATAACAGCATTTATGAAAGCGATGTAGACATAACAAAAAAGGACGGAACAAATAGAGAATACGTAGTTAAGACAAAAGATGGCTCCGCTAGCATGGAAGTAAAGGTTGAGGATAAAAAGACTCTTGATGGGACAAAATCTTTCGTAACTATAACAAAGAACATTGTTGTTATTAAGTCGGCTGAGGACAAAGAACAAGAAGCAATAAATGCTGCCTATGAGGACCAGAAAGTAATTGATGCCTTTAAAAAAGAAGGCATAAAGATGAACAAAGTTGTCTATGAATCTATCCCAGGACAGCCTGCAAACACATATAAATATGTACTCTCTGACAAAGCCGAAACAGCCAGCATGGAAGTTTCCGTCGTTGTTTCTGAGAATGATGATCCGGCAGTGGTAACAATAAGTAAGCCACTAGAGGTAAAACCTGTCATAAAAACACAAGAACAAAAAGACGAAGAAGCAAAGGAAGCTATCCTTGATGATGAAAAAGTAATAGCAGCATTCAAAGCTCAAAATATAAAGATGAGGGACGTAACAGCTGAACTTAAAGCAGGCAAAACAGATGAATATAATGTTTGCCACAAGGACAAGAAATCATGCATGGAAGTAAAAGTGAACTCTGAGGGGACAACACCTGTTGTAACAATAACTAAAGCGTTGCCTGAGCCAGTAGTTGTTCCATGCGCTGTAAAAGTAATAGAGATAGCATCTGCGAGCAAAGGTTCAAGGATAGTAGTCCCAGAGATAAATGGCGTACTATACTTGACAGAGATGTTGCTTGGAACCGGTTGGTACACAACAGACATGCTCCAGATACCTGCAGTAGGCAGCAATGCTGTTATTAAAAGAACTAAAAACAGCAAAAAACAAGACCTAGAAGAAGCAAAGCAAAAGACCTGGAATGTTGTCTTTGACAACATTACAAATCCAACAAAATACACACTTGACTTAACGGATGCTGGCAAAACCACAAATGCACTAGTAACAATACCCGCAGCACCAGTTGAAGGCTGTGTTGCAAAATTAGTTGAGATAAGTTCTGAAAAAGGCGGTTCAACCATAGTAGTTCCAGAGATAAATGGTAAATTGGATATGACGCAGATCAAGCTTGGTGCAGGTTGGTATTCAACTGACATCATGACCTTGTCTGTCGACAAAAAAGTATCCATAACTATTACAAGAAAGTATAACTCTAAAAAACAGGCTCTTAGCGCAGACCAACAAAAGACCTGGACTTTGAGTTTTGATGACAAAGATGCGCCAAGTTATTACAAGGTAAAATAAGACCACTAATACTTGACTTAAGACATAAAAAAGGGCGGGCTTTAAAAAGCCCGCCCTTTTTTTATTCTTATCTGCCTTTTTAGACTACCACCTCAAAAGGAACGAGAACAATAGATCATAGGTCATCCTGAACTCCTTAGTGAAGGTACCTGCGATACCACCACCGGTAGTATATGTTGCAAAGCTGTTCGACAAGTGAACTGGTGTAAGTGAAACGCCTATAGTGTTGTTAAAGTAATATTTAACGTCAAGTCCATATCCAAGGATCATAACGTCTATCATCTTTGCTCCGCCACCAAAACCAAAGTAAGGTCCAAAATCTATGATCGGGCCTATCGCAAGCTGGCTCTTTCTGCCTATATCAAACGTGAAGGGGATATCTATTATGAGATAAGGCCTCGCACCATTTACAGAAACACCCATAAAGCTTGAATGAACATAGCTAACACCGAACCTGAAGGTCTTTCCTCCAAAAGCAAGTCCTACAGAAAAAGGAGTGCCACCCCAATTCTTTATATCGAATGACGGGCCAAGTATAACCTGGAAGATTGAATTGCCCGGTTCCTCTCGCTCAGCAGTGGCTTCTGCCTTAGCAGAAACATCTTTCTTTTCTTCAGTAGCTGCATAAACAGCTGTAGTACCGAACAGAACAAAGAGGGCTGTAACAGCAACCAATGTCTTTTTCATTTTCCGTTCCTCCCTTTATTTTTTTTGCAGTATCTCATTTTGGATTCTTAAGTCAATCTTAAATCCTTTTTGATCTCTGTTTGGCAAAAGCAAGTATCACACCCAAACAGATGGACAACCCCGCTGCCATTACTATCCTGAATTCCGCAGGCAAAGAAAAGGTTATGGTATGCGCCGGTATCCAGAACCATATCACCGTTGGGGCCACCATTTTCCACATGTTGTCCCAGTCTATGCCTTTCCACACTTCAAGGAACGGCCACTTTTTAAAGAGAGTCCTTTTGTCTATCATCGTATCTGTGATCCTATGGAAAACCATCATCGGGAACGCAAATAACATATTTATCCAAAAAGATTTCCAAAATGCAGGGAATATGTTCGGCAAAAGACCTTGTGAAATAAGGGCATCAACACCGGCGCTATAAATAGGGAATACAAATGCAAAGAGAATACCAAGTACCCCCCACACAAAAGCCCTTTCCAACAAAAAAATACCTGTAAAAACCCAATTACCGCCGACTATCCTTCTGGCCAAAAGTTCACCCATCGTCGCAAGTATGAAGAACTTAACAAAACCCATCAATATCGGATAAGACCTTGTAAGCATCATGAACTCTTGGTTACCTAAGCTGGTCAGTATTACTAGTCCTATAAAGACCAAGACGGCCACCCAAGACAGATCAAGAAAAAATGTTCTTTTTCGCACTAAAAGCCCTCCCCTATACCAAGCCAAACACCAGTCCCGTCACGTCCAGAGACTACGTCCAGCCTGGCATTTATATTAAGCTCA
>CAYVOB010000034.1:0-12813 GCA_964452945.1 uncultured Bdellovibrionales bacterium | reverse complement strand
TTACCCAGGAGCTCGGTCAGCGAGGTATTAAGTATTTTCAACAATTGTTGCTGTGGAGAAAGTGCCTTGTGTATCTTTTGACCTATCGCCTTTTGCTTTACTTCATCAAGGAACCGAGTGACAGCGTCGTAGTGTACATCCGCTTCAAGCAAAGAGGTCCGGATGTCCTCAAAAACAGCGTCTATGTTGTGCTCGGTTATAGTCCCCTGCCTTTGGAGCTTGCTGAAAAGATTGTTTATCCCTGTTGTAAGAGTATTGAACATTAGGAACTAGACTTAATACAAAAAACCCATCTGTGTCAACACCAGCTTTGGTGTCGCTGGAGTTAAAATTATGGTTTGACAGGCACGGCATATAAGCCTTATAAGCTTTATAGGTGCACCGCTAGCTCAATTGGATAGAGCATCGGTCTTCGGAACCGAGGGTTAGGGGTTCGACTCCCTTGCGGTGTGCCATCTTGCTTCGCCTTCCTTGTCTAAGGGAGAAATACTCGCAACCTATTTTTCTAAAAATTATCTGGGTTTTATCTCTTTTATCCAGCCGAACTTATCCTTAACTTTTCCGTACTGGATGCCGGTGAGTGTATCATAAAGTCTTTGTGCCACAGGACCTATCTTATTATCGTTCAACACATAAGCTTTGTCCTTATAATTTAGTTCACCGACTGGGCTAATAACACAGGCTGTGCCGCATCCAAAACATTCAGTTACCTTTCCCGATGTTATGCCTTTGCATATATCCTCTATGGCGATCTGTTTTTCCTCTACGGTGTAACCAAGTTCTTTTGCTATCGTTATGACTGAGTTCCTTGTAATGCCATGTAAAATACTTCCATTGAGTGCCGGTGTTATTACTTTTCCGTCCTCCACAAAACAGATATTCATGGAGCCGACCTCTTCAACATATTTCATCTCTCTACCGTCGAGCCAAAGAACCTGTGAACAACCCTTTGATCTTGCATCGTTCATAGCCTTAAGGCTTGCAGCATAATTGCCACCAGTCTTTGCTTCTCCTATGCCACCTTTTACGGCACGCACATAAGAGTCACTGACCCATATCTTTACAGGGTTGATGCCTCCTGGAAAATAAGAGCCTGTTGGAGAATCAATCACAAAGAAAATATATTTTGTACCAGGCCTTATCCCTAGGATAGGGTCTACAGCGATCATGGTTGGTCTTAGATACAATGAGTGACCATGTTCTTGTGGTACCCAATCCCTGTCTTCCCAAACAAGCTGTTCTATAGCTTCAAGTACGAATTTTTCATTCACCGTAGGCATACACAAACGTTCAGCTGACCTGTTAAGCCTTTTTATGTTCATGTCCGGACGGAACATACATATCTTCCCATCGTCCCATCTATATGCCTTCATGCCCTCAAAGATCTCTTGCCCATAATGGAATACTAGTGTTGCCGGAGAAAGAATGAATGGTTCGTTATCCTTTATTTGTGCATCATGCCACCCCTTTTCTGGGTCATAGGACATCATGAACATCTTGTCGGTAAAAGAAGTGCCAAACCTTGGATCATATGTTTTTTTCTCGTTACTAGGTCGATGCGCCTTGTTGTAAGTTAGCTTTATATCCATGATTTAATCCCAACCTCCTTGTACATCAGTCTTGAACAAGATACCTATCCTGAACAACGCGTCCCACATATCATCAACTCCGGTAGGCCCGAATGCCAATGATTTTCCGAACACAGGATGATATCTCACAAGAAGTCCCATCCTTACCCACTGACCAAGATCAACATCCAGTCCACCACCGACGTTAAATCCAAAAGCTGTTGCAGATCCGGTCACACCGCTAAAATCCACAGAATTATGATAGATACCTACTCCCGCAGTAAGGTACGGCATAAGCTGGTCGAACGTCATGCCGAACTTAAGCGCAAGAGTTCCATATGTGGCATGTGCGCTATTAGGACCTTCGCTGTGAGGCGAATAGATAACATTCATGTCCATATCAAATAGATCAGATGCTGCATAACTTAAATAACCACCAAAACCAAAACCGTTAGCTCCGTAGGCTCCCATGCCCGGTCCTGTAAAACCTACTTGTCCAAGATCAGCGCCGAACGAAAGGTCACCTTGATCGGAGTAAGCAGCACTGCTCATAATACAAGCGAACGCAAAAATAAAAAAAGATCTTTTCATCAGTCAACGACCTCCTTTCTTCGTTTTTCTTCCTCATGCTGTTTTATTTTTTCTTCTAGTTCCGTAACTTGTTGCCTTAGTGTTAATATCTCTCTTTCAAGCTTAAGTCTTTCCTTATTTGCCGAATGTCTCATTTTTTCAACAGTGGCCGCAAAATATTCCTCCATCCTTGCTCCAAAATCCTCAAACTTTACAGCGTCTTTATTGGTCTTTATGTATTTTTTCATATCGGTCCAGAATTGTTTATTGTTGTCTACAAGCTGCGTTACCCATTTTTCTGCTTCTTCAAGTCCCGTTTTCATAGAGTCCGTTGAATTCACAATAAAATCTGTTAGTGTTCCGGTCTTTATTACCGATTCAAGGATACTGGAATTAGAACTGTACCTTTGCTTCTTTTCAGCTTCCAAAACTATCAACGCAAGTGTGGAACCTGTAATATCTTCACCTGTTTTGTTGTCTATTATTCGTACAGAGATACCATTCCTTATGTGGTTTGCCACCTCCTCTATGGTCACATAACGGCTGAGCTCCGTATCATAGAGTTTTCTGTTGCCATACCTTTTGATAACCCTGTTGTTATTGTTCATATTCTACCTGGTTTCAAGGTTTCCAGAGTCTTTTCAATAAGTTATAGATATCGATGCAAAACACCAAGACAATAATGACCGCTAAAGTCACTAGTTCCGGGGGTCCTGGGATAAATGTTCCGGGTACGTGCATACCTCCCTTTTATTTTTGAGGGGCGATGATGTCAAGTGCTAAAGGAATTGGCTTCAAATACCGATAAGGTGAGTAATGAAACGAACAATAATACTAATAGCGCTCATTTTACCTTTTGGTTCAACGTTAGCTTCCGACGACCAAGCTTACTTTCACTACATCGTAGCTGAAGAAAGAATGTTAGATGGAGATCCTATAGGGGCTCTTGACGAATATAAAGCAGCATATTTACACGACCAGGGTTCGCCTGAACTAAAGGCAAAAATAGCCTCTGCCTACATGTACATGGGCGAACTAGAAAAGGCCGAAAAAGAGATCTGTGATGCATTAAAATTGGACCCCCACGCTTTTAGCGTACTAAATATCTATATAGAGATACTTCTGACACAAAAAGAATATTCAAAGGCTCTGACCGTTTGTGAGGAGATGCTAAAACAGGAGCCAGAAGACAAGAACCTTATCAACTATAGAGCCGCGTTATTGATAGAGTTAGGGAAGAAAAAAGAGGCCTTGAGCTTTTTGAAAACATATTCCATCCAGAATCCTTCAGACGAATTCCCCTATTATTACATGGGACTGATATCTCAGAGCGAAAGCAATGCTGCTGAGGCAGAAAGATATTTTGTAAAAGCTATCTCTCTTAACCCAGAGTACGAGCCCGCTATCGTAACATTGGTGTTAATGTACGAGAAAAAATATTCAGGCAATAGTCTATTAAAGAAAATGGAAAAACTGTCCCAGGACATTGGAGACATCAATGATGAACTAAAGAACAGGATAATAATGTTGAGCATCAACCTAGGCGGAGAAGATAATCTTAACAAGGCTATAGAATACCTTATACAGACCTATGGCAAAGAACCAATACCCTATATCGCGATAGAAAAGTCATCGATCTACGATCGTCTTGGAAAAAAGGATTCTGCAGTACAAGAACTTGATTCTGCAATAAAGAATTATCCGGAGAACGAAGCGCTTATTTTTGCATTGGCTATACTCTACGACACTTATGGCTAGAAAGAGGATGCCTTACGAACAATGGAAAAACTTGCTGAAATAAACCCGAACAACTCAGAAGTTTTGAACTACATAGGATATACATACGCCGACAAAGGTATAGAATTTGAAAAAGCCAGAGACCTACTTTTAAAGGCATTAAAACTTTCTCCTCAAGATCCTTACATAATAGATAGCATCGCCTGGTTGAACTACAAGGAAGGCGACCTGAGTGCTGCAAGGGAAGAAGCCCAAAAAGCACTGGAACTATTAGAACAAAAAGACATCATAGAACCTGAGATAATAGGACATTCCCTGACGATATACAAAGACACTAATGACCTGGAAGGCCAAAAAAAGATCAAGAAACTTTTAACAGATGTATTGAATTCAAAAAGACACAGTGATAAAAAGGGTTCAATAAAGAGGTTATTGGAAAGCATTGATGAAACCCCTCAAAGAAGTCCTGCAAGTATTCAAAAATAGAACTATCCTCGTTTTACTCCTAACTTTATTCTTGTCATCCTGTGCACATGATTTTGACCATGGGACGGTAAGATCTTACGAAGGTACAATAGACCAGATATTAAAAGTAAAGATAAAGAACAAAGAAGACAAACAACGCCTTACTGTTTATGCGAGCATCAATAGGGATAAAAAATATGCAGTATTGGACGGGGTTGGTAAACTGGATAAACACGTGTTCACCCTGGAAGTGAAGAACGGTGTTTATTTGTTCAAGGACTATATCAACGACAAACAAGAAAAAGGCAACATCAAGGATTTTGATCTAGTTCCTCTGGACGAAGAAACTCTTTTCATCAAAATAGACAAAAATGCGCCTCAGCCGATAATAATCGAGGACGGATCACAAGGATTATACGTAGAGATAACAGTAGTAGATCAACAGATATCAAGATAAATATCGGAACAACAGCGACTCTAGATATACTATTACAGTCACCAACAAGAATATCTCTATGATTATTGGTGTCATGGCCTTTATCCACTTCATTGGTGTATAGTGCTCATCCAGTTGGCGGTGTATGAATGCGTATGCCACAACCGATTGTGCCGAGCCAATATGTGTCCAGCATCCGCCGACAGCATAACCGGCTATTTGGGCCATAGCGAATAGGTATATAGCACCCACATCAAGACCATGCAGCGCACGGCTTGTAAAATCAGCAACAACGTTGTTGTCCAGTATTGCGGATAAAAAGGTCGCGCCGGTGAATTGTGCATAGGCCATATGAGACATACCGAATTGTTTTATCCCATGCTGAAGCGCAACTGCGATCTGTTCAAAAAAACCTGTCTTTTGCAGCAATGTAATTGAGAAGAATAAAGGTATAAGGAACAGATAGTCCTTATACTCGTTAACGGCTTCCTTTAGAGCATATCGTCTTATCTTTTTTATATAGAAGATCCCGAGTAACGATACGATGAACCCTGCAAAAGAAGCGAAGAACAATGGGACATTATGGTCAAACGCGTGCCAGACCAAGAACCCCACAAAAGGTATAAAAGAAAAACCTCCTATCCATTGAGCTCTTGTCTTCTGTTGCCTCATTAATCTAAAGGTCTTTTTTATCTCTTGTGCCAACTTGTTGCTATCCTCTATCTTTCCATTGTGCAGTTTTTCATAATGAGCATCAAGATCATCTGCAAGGTTCTCCGAGATAAAATCGGCCAATAATTTTATTCTGATCTTTTTAGGAACACCTTGCTTGACCATAGCCAAACCCAAAGGCACCCCTTTATGTAGTAGAGCAGTAACAGGTTCATAATGTGGCGAACTCAGACGGGATAAGGACCTCTCCATGACGTTTTGCCTGTAAAAATCTAACGTCGGCCATATTAAGGTCCAATATATCAAGCTTTGGAAGATCGATCAGCTTACCTTTAAGCTTTCTGCTCAAATTCCAGGCAACAATGAGATAACTACCAACAGCGACTGGAAGACAATATCTTAGAAAAAACGCATTCGTAAGATACGGATGCAGGTTCGCTTTCATTATCAAGTTTGGCGGTTCCCCATAAGCAAGCCACATCCCACAAACTGTTGTGACTATGGTCGACACCATTACTATGTAGAGAACGATCTCTTTTTTTACATGGGCAAGGAACATAATGGTCACAAGTATGCGTATCATCAGACCGATCATGGAAACTCCGTCCAGTATCCCTGATGCGAAGGAAACTACGGCGGTCAGTATGGCAACAGTGGGGACTACCCGTCCTTTGTTACCCTTTAGGACATAAATACTTACCGCTTCGAGTATGCGTGTTTGGGCTATTACGGCTACGAACAAGGTCAGACCAAGTATGAACAATAGTGTGTCAGCATGTATAAGTTTGTTCAGGCCCTCCATCGTCAAAAGGTTGATCCCAAGAAAACGGAACAAGGGGCCCATTCCTTCGGTCTGAACAGCAAGCTTTAAGTTTGAACCTTTAAACCAGCTATTAAAGAACGTAGCAAAAATAACCAAAGCAGCACCATAGGCAAGAACGTTCTTATCTATACGATAGCGACTTGAGCCAAAAATAAAAAGGCCCATGACCGTCAAAAGTACCTCAACGGCGACTACTATTGGCGGGATGTCCACAAAGAGGCTTATTACATAGACGCCTAGTGCTACAAAAAAGCACCCTAAAAAATATTTCTTACTGGAGATATTGATGATGGTTCTTACCGGATCCATACCTTGATATTTTATATCGTAAATACTGCAATATACAATATTTGTTTTCCTGATATAGTAAGCATAACGGAGATAGCATATGATAAAAAAAGCACTAATAGCCCTTTTAGTCATATACGTCGTCATAACGAGCACTTATTTTATATATAAATACGCACCGTATATTGAAGCATATTTTACAGGCAAGACTGTAGTTCCGCAAACAGAAGAGGCTGAACAAGCAGGTACACAGACTACAAAAGCTGAGGAAAAAGAATGTGCTAGCTTTGCGATGGGGCACATAGCAATAGATCAATTCCGTGTACAAACAAGATTTCTTGCATCTGCAGATGCCAATTCACCTGTTTTTTCACAAAATGATCTTCAGACAGCTTTGTCCACGCTTAGCTGTGACAAGGCTCGGCAAAAGGCTCTTGTCTATTATAATTCAAAACCAGTCGCTATAGCCAGTGTACAAAGTTTTGATTATTCAAAACCTCTGGCGGATGGTTCAGAGATGAAAACAGATTTTTATACAGTTCTCAAAGTAGAGAAAAAACTGGCTGATTTCCCAGATAATGGATATGTAGTCGCTGTATACGACTACTATGACAGCCGGATGGATTTTTATAAGTCAACGGATCAACCTGTGACCGAACAAGATGAGAACCTTATTGCAGGCAGTTGTAGCACTATCTACTATCAAGTTGTCGGACAAGACCCTCAAAAAACAGAAGTTGAATATGCTGCTATAAAAGGTCCTCTTAACATGAGCGGAGTAAGAAGTCTTGCTGTTATGGCTACATGGACAGATCCTGGCCTTCCAAAAGGGGTTAACTATTCTGCTATTTTTGATCTTCATATAAAGAAAGATGGCAGCGCCTCCAGACACCCCTTATTCCCTATTACGAAGATGAGGAATTCAACGCTCCACTTGGAACAAATGCTTGATCTAAACAACGACGGTTATATGGAAATAGTGGCAAGAAAAAGTAGGGACAACAACGATACATTTATGATCTATCGTTATGATGCCTCAAGGGATGCTTATATATCAGAAGGTGACCAACTTGGAGAGTAACACAATATCTCGTGAGTTAGTTTTCGCTCACCTGTACCATCGCTGTTTATAAAATAGATATCGGAACCGCCGTTCCTTGTTGAGGTATATACGATATGCCTTCCATCGGGTGACCATGAAGGGTTCTCGTTGTTACCGGCATCTATGGTCAACCTTTCCATGTTCTCCCCTGACGGTGACATCAAGAAAATATCAAAATAAGCGCGCTTGCCAAAAGGATCGTCCAGACCAGCAAAAGCTATTCTGTCGCCTGCAGGGGACCAAGCAGGTGACGAGTTATAATATCTTGAGTAAGTTAGCCTTTTTTGTATAAGGGTATCCATTTCAAGATGGTACAACTCGGGGTTACCAGTCCTTGATGACGAAAAGACCATCTTTTTACCATCTGGAGAAAAGCTTGGTTCAACGTCAACACCCATCCTTTTAACTATTGGAGTTACCTCCTTAGTATCTAGGTTATAAAGATAAATATCTGGGTCACCGCTTTTATTAGATGTAAATGCTATGCGTTTACCATCAGGGGTCCATGTCGCACTGCTGTTCTGGCCATGAAAAGATGAAAGAAGTTTTTCCCTCTTTGACCTTACATCATATATATAAAGGTTGGGGTTCAAAAGTTTACCTATGCCGCTGTACCTTTGCATTGCATATCTTGTGTATGTTATATACCTTCCGTCAGGTGACCATGACGGAGTCAACATTATGGTCTTATAGTATGTAAGTTGCTGTATACGTCTACCGTCGTAATCCATCAAAAAAAGATTCTTGCTGCCATGCTTTTCCTTTCTGCCAATAAAAGCGATCTTAGTCTTGAATATGCCCTTTTGTCCGGTAAGTTTGTAATAGACTTGGTTAGAGATCGTATGTGCTGTATCTATTATATTGTCCTCGTTCTTAAATCTTTCCGAGAACACCTCTTCGCCTGTCCTAAGCGCAACCAATTTAGTATCAATGCCTCTCCTCTGTATATTCATGAACAAAAGATACTCTGCTCCGGAGACCTGCCATACATTGATATCGGTGCTTTGCTCATCCGTTGGATACATCTTTTTAGACAACAGCACCAGAACATTGGACAGGCTCATGTCCGAGGAAAATATCTCGCCAAGCTCCTTTGAGGTTTCACAAGACTTCATCCCGCAACTTATACTGTAAGCCAATATAGGCTTTTTGAACTCAGGCTCTCCTATCTTAATATAAACCTTAGGCTGAGCTAAAATAACCGACGGCACAACAAGTGCAGCGGCAATGAACAGTTTGATATTGATCATTACATCCTCTTTAGAGCATAAACAACGCCGTAATTAGACAGGAAGTAGACGGCATCATCGTCGACAACAGGGTCCGTAAAAACACCGGTACCGGAGTTGAATTCACCTACATACCTTCCGTTATCACGTTCATAGAACATTACTCCACGTTCAGAGGAACCGACTATCAAGTAATCTCCCATTATGGCTGGTGCCGTAGGTATACCTGACTTCAACTTCATGCTCCATTTTATATTACCGTTTATTATATTTATTGAATATAGTATCCCTTCGTTGGAAGAGAAGTAGACAGTATCTCCGTCTACTTTAATAGATTTTGCACTACCGTCTTTTATGCTCCATTGTTCTGAACCCGTTTTCCTGTTCAGGCAATAAAGGTTCCCGTCATACGACGGTAGTATTATATATCTGTCATCAATATATGGAGTTGCATCAACATCCTTAAACTTAGTCCTCGATATCAACTTTTTATCAAGCACTACACTACCGCTCTGGATATTAACGCCTGTAAAAGAGCCGTCAGAAAAGCCCACATATACGTTATCGTCGTAGCATACCGGCGAGGAACTCCACTTTACTACGGGTCTATTAACCGGAAAATCCTTTCTGACAGTCCAAAGGACCTTACCGCTAACAGCATCAAATGCATATAAAACATCGTTGCTTCCGAGCGCGAACAACCTGCCGTCGCATATCGCTGGAGTTGAGAACACAGGAAAACCCGTGTTATACGACCAAAGGTAATCTCCTGTCCTGTAAGAGAACGCCTTAACTTCTCCCTCGTTGTTACCAAAATATAGGATACCCTGGGAATACAAAGGAGTGGATTCCATACCACCGCTTCCGCGTATCACCCTTTTCATAGAACCTAGGTTCTTTTCTATAACGATCATATCTGAATCGCTAACACCCTGGAACATGTCATCACCTACTATCAGAGGTGAAGCTGATTCATGTCTTTTTGAGCCGAATTGACGTTCCTTATAAGCATCAACGTACCAGAGATGCACGAACTGCGGATCTTTTTTTACGACCACATCATGCTTACTGGCACAAGAACAGAACAGTACCAAACAAGCACTCAGTACAGCTAACTTTACCCCGACCGATCTCATAATGAAGCCTTGGCTGTAGAAGCCTGTCTCGCATAATCAGTGTCAGGATGAGCTATGATCACAGCTTCATAGGTGGCAAGTGCATTAGCTTTGTCACCAAGCCTTTGATAGCACCTTCCCGATCCTAAAGCTGCTATGGCTGAGTAGGCACTGGATCTTATATCTTTTAATTTATTAAATGCATCAAGTGCACCCTTTATATCGTTCTTGTTCTCTTTTGAATATGCAAGTCCAAGCAGGGCAAGTTCTCTTACCAGCCCGGAGCCTCTATTTGATATCTTTTCATAATATTTTACGGCTTCATCCCAATTACCTTTACCGTAATAAAGCTCCCCAAGCATATAAGTAGCTTCCATGCCTGCGCCTGTATTACCTAATTTATCCAGATCACCCTCTATTATTTTGATGGCAGTAGCTGTATCGTCAGTATTTAATGCCTGGATCTGCTTACCTATCCTGTAGAACTCGCCTCTGGCCTTCTCTTCTCTAGATTCGTGCAAATAGTTAATAAGAACAACTGCACCAGTTATAACAACAACTATACCGGAAAGGACGAGATACAATTTTACGTTGTGCTTAAGATATCCGACAAAACGAAGCATTGACCTGAAGAACTTGTCCGGGGACTTTATATCCTTGATCGATAGTTTTTTAGACATGTTTTTTCACCTCTCGCGCTCGATATTATGTCACTGGTAGGTCTTTGTCAAAACCTGATTGCCCTTAGCGGCTCTGTATGTTACATTTTAGTAAGCGGAACAACCTTAATGAAAAGAACTTTGGCTATTTTATTCATTCTCTTCTGTTCCTTGAGCGTTATCTACGCCCAGGAAGAAACGAACATAAATACCGATCAGCCCTTTGCTCCCCAGGAAGCAGTAAAAACAAAGGGGGCCGATAATTACTATGCCGACCCTTTTTCAGACCTTGCCGAACTGGAAAACCGAGATGAAGAGGAAGAAGAAGAAGCTATAGACCGATTCTATGCATATGGCAGGATATTCCATATTTCGGTATATGGTAATACAGCGTACATGTTAGGACAAATGTCCAACATATACCAGAGTGGTTGGTTCATTGGTGGAAGGGTGTCCTACTTTCTTGACTGGGACCTTGCAATAACGTTCCACGTAAGCATAGGAAAGACCTCTATGAGTTTTGCTAACCCCGATCCTACAGATAATCATCTGATACCAACATTCACAGGATCAGCGGTGCTGTTCAATCTGGGTCTTGGATTAAAATACTATCTAAATTTTAACGATATATCCAAGGCCATAGCCTATATTAACCCCGCGATCCATTTTGGAGCGGAAATTTCCATTATAAACGATTCCTTGAATATGGAAGACATTCCACCGTCTATAAACATTAATGACCCTTCCCATAAAATGGTAGGGCCAGGTTTATTCTTTGGTATCAGTTTAGAGGTCCCTATTTTTAGAAAATCAGTATATCTGGGTGGAGAATTCCTATACCACTTGAGCTTCTTCCCTGCCGATAATAACAAGATACCATACAACGACACACACTTTAGCAATCTGAATTATAGCGGTAGATACATGACGCTTGGCGGGAATATAACTATTAACTTATAGATCTATTTTCGCTGTTGTAACAGAGCAAAAAAATCATCAGCACTTATTATTTTTACGTCGGAATCTTGTATGTCCTTTTTACCATTTATCTCAGGATTCTTGTACCTGTTAAATATCTTAACGTAGTCAGAGATGCTGTTTGCGGCACCCGTTTTTGCTATAGGGGTTATGATACACCAGAACAGTTCTTTGCCTGTCTTTGGTTCCCTATAATGGATACCATAATGTGTTGGGGTAACAAAAAAATCCGTCATAATACCTTTGGTATAGAGGGCAGAATGCAATAGTGAAGCATAATGCTGACTGTCTGGAGTATGTTTTCCTTCTACAGCCTCTGCAAATGAAGTTGCTCTTGGTTTGCTGGCAGTACATTCATAGAATGTCTTTACAAGAACGTTATGGATCTTGCCAATGGCAAGTTCCACTTCCTTTACTGTCGGTTCGCTACTTACCTTAACAGGCACATTGTTTTTGACGTTCTCTATGAAACCTTCAAAATTGGCATGATATTTATTTGGGTGAGAGGTCTCAACGAACAAAAAATTACTATAAAAAGCCCTGCTTGATGGGTCAGCCGAATATACCGAGCTGCTAAATAAAAGAGCACATAAAGCCAGAAATCGTAACATGGTTCCTATATATTAAAGAAAAGGGGTTGATGTCAAGCATTTGCCGCCTAAAACATATTGAAATTAAGAGTAAAAGCCCTTATCTTATCCATTATGGAAAATGTAAGGAACCAATTATCGGCCTTTAGAGTTTGTGAAAAGATACCCTTAAGAGCACTCAACAACCTTGAAGAGGTACTAAGAGCAGAAATAACTTATAGATCTGCTGACGAGATAGAACTAAGAAAATACGACTCAACCATATATTTATTCAATTTCGGCGTTATTGCTTTTTTTAACTGTGATAGAGAAGACCAAGAAGAGATCATGACAAGGTTCTTGAGTGAATTCTCCTCGGTAATAACAGGCATAGCTCAGGATATCTCCTCCGTGTCAGATAGTGTTAAAATAATATCCGGTGAGGATAACAAGATAAGCTTTGATAGCATATACCTCACATCAATGGACGAGGATTATTTAAGGATAATAGCTCTGATATTGTCTCACAGCGTAATGATAGATTACTATGAACATCATGTTGATAATCTTTTGGAACTTTCCACAACGCAGCTCACAGAGAG
>CAYVOB010000033.1:0-12996 GCA_964452945.1 uncultured Bdellovibrionales bacterium | reverse complement strand
ATCACTTCTAATTCTTCGTCCACGGGCACCGGCTTCTTAAAATTGACTGTAAGCTGAGATGTTACATATAGTCTTCCCGTACTATTGTATAATGCCCAGTCCATAGCATCATCCAAAACAGCACTTATCACCCCTCCGTGCAGCATCCCCTTGAAGCCATTAAAATGCTTATGGGGGTTGAACTTTGCTGATACCCTCAACTCATCCAAAGACTTAAAATGAAGTTTCAAGCCGATGGGATTATCTCTTCCACAAATAAAACAGTTAAGGTCCCTTGGAAGTTGTTTATTATTCATCTCACGCCTCACTGATGTAGTATCTCATCATAGACTGCCAACACTCGTTGAGCCATCTTTTGCACAGTGAACTCCTGTGCTCTTTCCTTTCCAAGTTCGATATTCCTTTTCTTTAACACATCATCACTCATAACCAGCTTTATAGCCCCGGCCATGGCATTAACGTCAGAAGGATCAACCTCTACAGCACAGCCACGAGACACCTCTGGAAGTGAGGTTACATTTGAGGTTATTACAGGTACGCCACTTGCAAAGGCCTCTACAACAGGCATACCAAAACCCTCTATAAAGCTCATGAACAAGAAAAGGTCCGCTCCCTTATATAAATATGGAAGGTCCCTGTCAGAAACAGGACCTATACAGATAACGCCATCCGGCTTTAGTTCTGAGCTACAATAGACGCTGGTTTCTTCCCACGATAACGCAAGTACCAAAGGTATCTTCACACCGGAATGTACATAAGCACTTATGGTCCCTTTGAGGTTCTTGTGAACGTTATGGCTACCAACATAAAGGATATATCTTTCTGGAAGACTGTAACGCCTCCTGACCTCATCCATTCTAGAAGGGTTCAGGCCGGCATAGAACTTATCAGGTATACCGTTGTATATTACAGAGACATGATCACGTCTGACAGATAATATATCCGCTATCTGACCCTTTGAATATTCCGATACTGTAAGAACTCTGTCAGAAAGCCTGCAGGCCCTTTTTATGGCCATCTTGTAGTATAGTTTCTTAAAGTAACTGCTACCGTGGGTTATATTTATAAGATCGTGCACAGTGATAAGATACGGTATCTCCCTCTTGGGCACTATCGGCGAAAAGGAAGGATTGTGGAATATATCGGGTTTTAGTTCAGAGATTATCGAAGGGATCTCCAATATCTCCATCGGTGAGAGGAACGGTGAATTTGCCCAGTAAACGTCCACCTTATCACCAAAGAACTCAAATGCGGACTTATCATGCAGAACCACAGTATACTTGTTCTGTGGAGCGACCTGGTTCAAGCCGTCGAGCAGATTTATAAGATGCCGGGATATCCCTGTCATCCTACCGCTTAACATCCTGCCATCGAACATTATGTGCATTCTTAAAGACATATTATCTAGACCATCTTCTCCTTTTGTCCTCTATCTCCCTGCAGGGAACAATTCTCTATCCAAGGGTGGGTGGTGCCGCTTACCATAGTATTTGCTAGAGCATATGCGTCGCCGGGCGCACACATGAAGCCGTGTCCCTGATGTGCAATGTTAAACCAGAAACCTTTTATATCAGAAAGTCCTATGATAGGTATACCACTTTTTCTACCGACATAATGATGGGCATAACTTCTAACAATTCCAACATGTTCCAAATTTGGCTGACACAAGAGTATGGACTGTGCCATCCTCGATAGGCAATAGATATCACTGTAGGTATTGTAACCATATAGAGGCTGAGCCGGAGTAAAGCAGGCAACTAGCTCTCCCTCTTGGGCGTTCGGTCCCTCCATCCTCTTTTGCTGCCAGTAACCACTAAGATCAGGATGATAACTTACGACCAAAGGATCCAGCCACATTGGCATCTTTTCTGTTATCAAGCTCTCGTGCCTGTCTATGAACACATATCCACCAAGATCGATCCCCGCCATCCTTGACACCCTTACAGCATAGGAGCCTGCAGCATTAACGATATCTTTGCAATGTATCCTGATACCTGAGGCCGTAATACAGCCTTTTACCTCTCCGTTCTCCACAAATATGTCAGTAAGCTCGTCGTTGGTAATGAATTCAACACCTATCCTCTTTGCATCTTCGGCAATATGATAAGCAGAAGTAAATGGATTGGCTCCACCGGCTTCCGGAAACAACACAGCTCCAACAATATTATTCGTGTCAAGACCAGGTAGCCATTTTCTCATTAATTCAATATCAGTAGTAAATTCGTAGAGGACTTTATTATTTTTCCAAAGTTCAAGAGTGGACTTAAAGCCCTCAAAGGTCTGCTCGTCGTAAGCAAGATATACATACCCCCCCTGATACCAGCCTACAGGTTTTCCTATCGTATGTTCCGCTCCCTTGTAGAAATCAAGTCCATATTGGGCTCGCTTTATCTTTTTTTCATCGGAGAAACCTGTTCTTATACCACCCAGAGCAGCGCCGCTGGCACCCGACGCTAAAAATTCTTTTTCAACTACTACGATGCCATCCCAGCCCATCTTTGATAGCTGCCAAGCTGTGCAAATACCGTTTATGCCTCCACCTACTATGACGACCTTTCTTTTTATGGACTTCTTCTCCGAAACATAGTGACTACGGAACGTATCAAGTATTTCCAATGGAATGGTCCTGTTTTTTTCTATATCGCTGAACTTTTCAAGTTCTTTAAGGCTGAACCTTAACCTTGCAGCTTCACCAAGCGTGATCCTCTTTGTAGGAGGTCTATATATGGTAGGACGCTTTTGCTTAACTTTAAGAAGTTCTTCTCCATCCTTATTCGCGTATTTCTTTAACAGGTTCTCAACTATAGGCCTGCATTGGTTCCCCCTGCAGGGGCCCATTCCAAGCCGCATAACCCTCTTTATCTCATTAACGGTAGTATACCCTTTTTTTATCATTTCGATTACGGCATCTTCTGTGATCTCTTCGCAGCGACAAACATATGAATCATCCTTTTTAGTGCCCTTGGGGACCTTTTTCATTCCTTGCACGCCAAAAAGTCTTGCAGAACGTATTGCAAAAGCTTTTTCTTTTGGCAATTCCACTTCTATTAATGAACATCGGTCCTTATCATCAAAATACCTTGTTTCTATCACTTTACCCTTACAGACAAATTCTCCGTCCTTGTTTAGTAGCTCAAGTTCTTTCCCGACCTCAGGCTCCGGTAAGAATTCAAAAGGCATGGTCACTTTTGAAGTAGTATCACTGTGATGATACTGCACCATCAAGATCGCCCTACCGGGGCATGCAGATAAACATTTTCCACAACCGATACATTTAGCAGGCTCGTAATTAGGTTGTTGATTTATTTTATCTCCAACTATGATGGCTTTTGTAGGACAGGCTTTTTCACAAGGGTTGCACGGAATGTCCTGAGGACAGTCTATGATGACACGTTGCTCTTTACCCTTAAAGTCCGAAGCTTTTAGTGCCTGACCATATTTATGAGGTGTAAAATGTTCAGAGATACCTTCTCCTACCAATTTTTTCTTTCCTGTACCTAAACGTTCGCCAAAGCTCCCGCTTTGGATATTATCCAACAGATCAAAGGCCTTTTTACTTTCTTCCCTAAATTTTGGATGAGGATAGCCAAGGTCCAGACTAGCCTTTAAGCCAGCAAGTCTTCCCTCAAGTCTTGCAATGCTTGCCTCTCCTATTGCAGCACAGTCACCCGCGACGTAGATATTTGGATTGCTGGTAGTATAGAATTTATCAAAAGCAGGGACCTCTCCTAATTCAGGGATAAATTTAAACTCACAGCCTGCCTGCCATAAAAGCTCGTTCAAGGGATTAAGGCCAACCGCCATGCAGATCGTATCACACTCAATGATCCTTTCAGTTCCCTTTATAGTATTCCAGTGTTTATCCAGTTCAGCTATCACAGCAGAACCAACCCTTTCACCGCTATCATCCGGAAGCGCTTTTAGTATAGTGTGTGACGCCAACATAGGAACACCCAGTGCTGCGACTTTATCTACGTGGACCTTGTATGCTCCAAATTTATTTTGTGCTTCCATTACAGCCACAACCTCTGCTCCTGCCTGCAGCAACTGGTAGGCTACTATCACACCAATATTGCCTCCACCAACGACAAGTATTTTGCTACCAGGTTTTACACCATATAGGTTCATAAATGTTTGTGCACCACCGGCACCTATTATCCCGGGAAGATAATTCCCTTCGAACGGTAGGTTCTTTTCCATAGCGCCGGTACAAACTATTATTTTTTTTGCTATAACAAAATTAAGCTTATCGTCATCTTTGAATGCCAACATGTTCTGTGGATAAATACCGACTACAGTGGAATTGAGTTTTATATTCGCTCCGGTCTTTTCCAACCTTAAAGAAAGTTCCTGCGCTATCCTAAAGCCCCTTTTAGAAGCACCAAGCTCCTCGTTACCAAAAAAAGCATGAGTCTGTAACACCAACTGCCCGCCGATCTTTTTCTTGTCGTCCAGGACAACTATATTGGGGACGCCAGCATCTGCACAGGTGATAGCAGCTTCTAAACCTGCAGGACCGGCACCTATTATAGCCACATCACAAACTGGATGTGTCTGCTCATCAGCTATTTTTTTAAATTCAGGACTCAAACTACGACGTGGTAGCTTTTTAAAAACTTCAACGTCTAGCGCCGAACCCTGATACTCAACATCCATTCCTTCTTCTAAAGCTGTTATACACGCCATCGTGTTCGGGATACCATTTATTGTCATCATGCAGTTGCCGCAACGACCCTGCATACAGAAAGGGCCCAATGGTTTTTTTTGTTTGGCGCTGTGTCTTATCTTTAGCACTTCATTAGTACGCAGGGCAGCAATAACAGGTTCACCTTCTATACCCTGCAGCTCTTTACCGTTGAAAGTAAAAAGGACTTCCCTGTTCCTGCAAAAATCAAGTACTGGATGTTCTTTTATCCTCATGTTGGCAAAAACTATAAGTAGATTTTTACATTGTGGCAAGAGGTAAAGAGGGGTAGTATGGGCTAATGCAAATACCTGGAGGCAGCTATGAACAGCATGCTACTCATGGTCCTCTTTTTTACTTCATTTACGCTTTCCGCGCAAACGTGTGAAAGCCAGGTAAAAAGCATTGATGACCTGTTCGTTGTAGACAACCTTGAGAACGCTTTCAACAAAGCCTTTCCTTCAGCTAACGACGCATTCCAGGCGAGGGATTACTACTTCCTTGTATACAAGGATGCATTCAACAGTACACTTATATTTATGGGCACGGGCCACTCCAAGTTGATGAGCAATAAAGGTCAGGCGATCAACAAGCACCTTATTAAGACCATTAAAGAATTAAAAAAATCCAGGGACATAAAGGTCATCATCGTGGAAACCAATGATGCCGGGATCACTTTAGCCAAGACAAGGTTGGGCTACGAATATTGCCCCGAAGAAAGCTGCACATCATCAGAAAAAGCAAATGTTACCGGAGTAAAGATCGTAAACAGATACGGTCTAGAGACCAGCCAAAGCGGGGTCAAACCCGTCCTCTCCCCAAAAAAATCCATATTGGTGGCCAGCGAGATAGAAGCGGCTATGTGGACCGGCCTAAAGGAAGAGATAGAATTGAAGGGCGGAGAACCCACAATCGACGATTTCAAGAAGATATTCAAGCTCATCGGACTTTCAGAAAAAGATTTTTGGAATTATAAATTATTGGATCGCCTTGGTCAGTTTAAACAAATGGATTCAAAGACTGATTTTTCCCTGACTAAAGCTTACGAGGACGTTGTTAATAGCGATCCGTCTTTGGATGCTTATAAGGGTTCTCAACAAATGGAAGAATATTATACGTGGCTTAAAGGACAATATGAAAAGAACAAATCCCTGTTCGTAAAAAGACCCACCTGCACTGACCCAGGGTCAATAATAGAAGACTATGCGTGTTATAACATCAGCCTAACGGAATACACCAATGACCAGCTTAAGAGCTCTTCCGTGGACAAGACGTCTGTACTTTACACCTTCGGAATGATCCACAGGATAAAGAATTTTTGCCTGATAAAGAACATCCAGGCCAGCCTCAAAAAAGGGAACGTACTGGTGGTTTATGGGGCAGCACATTTAAAAAATACTTACCAGGCCCTGACAGCAGTTATTTGCCCGACGACAAAAACAGAAATAAAAGATCCTTGTCCTCTTGAAAGCAGTGATATGTAAGAGAGGTGGTAATATGAAGCTTCGTAGCCCCGTAGTTGCAGGACGTTTTTACCCTGCAGACAAACGATCACTAGAGGCTGAGTTAAAAAGTTTTATTAGGTCTGCACCAAAAGTAAAAAATGCCTTTGCAATAATCTCTCCACATGCTGGATACGTATACTCGGGAAAAACCGCCGGTTCTGTATACTCAAGTATTGATGTTCCCGACTTAGTCTTTGTGCTGTCTCCAAATCATACAGGTCTTGGTTCCCCAATTAGTCTTGATCCGTCAGAAGTCTGGTCTACACCCTTAGGAGACATAAATGCTGACCTTGATATCGTCAAAAAAATAAAGGAAAAGGTTCCCCAGGCAGAGATCGAGTCAAGTGCACAGCAAATGGAGCACGCATTGGAAGTTCAGCTTCCTTTCATACAGTTGTCAAATCCTAAAGCAAGGATAGTTCCTATAACACTTTCTGGATTTACTTTCCCAGTAATACAAAAACTTGGGATCGCTATCTCCGAGATAATTATCGACGAGGAAAAAAAGTCCGGCAAACGCCCCCTGATAGTAGCCTCTTCTGATATGACACATTTTGAGGATGCGGATTCTGCAAGAAAAAAAGATATGCTGGCAATGGAGCAGATAAAAAGGTTAGATACCCAAAACTTTTTAAGGACAGTGGACGAGAATCAGATCAGCCTTTGTGGATATTACACGATATCTGTAATGATGGAAGCGGCCATACATTATTCACAAAAAACCGGAAGCAAAATAACCGTGGACCTTGTTGATTATACGAACTCTGGACTTGAGACTGGTGATTACAATGAAGTAGTAGCATATGCAGGCTTGATCCTGCATGGATAAGGTATTATCCTAATAAATTTATTAATTAAATCAATAAGATATAGCTCCAATCACATCTGCTTTTTTAAAGATAAACATTGACTTTAATTATATTTAATGATATAATAACATAAAAGTATCGAGTAACTTGGGTGCGTTTAAGGGGCGAAAAGGTACGTACAGGAGAAAGGAAGTGTTTAAAAGGATCTCAAACAATTTTATTATGTTAGCCGCAACTGTGCTGCTTTCATCTTGTAATCTGATAGCGCCTGTGGGTCCTAGTACCCCTACTGACGGCAACGATAACAGTGGAGGAACCGACACAATATCGAGTGAAAAAGACATCCTCTCATTCTCTATACTCGACGTAGACGGGAATATTGATGGTTCCAATATCCTTCTGACGCTGCCTTTTGAAACGGACCTAACAGCACTAACACCGACCATAACTATATCTCCAAAGGCCAGCGTAACTCCAGCTTCTGGAACAGCTCAAGACTTTACTGCTCCTATAGCGTACACCGTGACTGCAGAAGACCTTTCCACAAAGATATACTATGTAGTTGTGAGCAAAGAGACTTTGACCTGTGATGAGATAAAAGCAGCGTTTACTCATGCTATCGCTTCATCCAATTGCAGTGATGCCAGCGTGTACCTTGACGCATACATTGATGACAAATGCTCTGTCGGCGACTATATGTCCTTCATAACTATGATGCTACAGTTCAAGGATGGTTTGGCATGCGAGGTAAATTGCGCTCAAAGAGAGGCTCTCGCCTATGCATATCTGGCGATCGGAGATAATGCTAAAGCACTCACGGAGATAAATATCATAATTTCCTCTGGCCTATGCCCGGCACAATGTGCAGCACTTGTAACGTACTGCAAGCAAAAACCTACTGATTATTGTATTGAGGGCGGTGGACCTGCGATGCCGATGTGTACGCCATGATAACTCTATATAGGAGGAAGAAATAGTTTTATGTCCAAGAAGAACAAAAAATTGAAGAAAGTAAGTAAGGAAAAACTAAAAAAGGTCAAAGGTGGCTATGATGTCTATGAGCTTTTCAAGAATAAGGCGATGGGCGAGAACACTGATGCTCCAGGTACCAGGGCTGCTGTGGACGTTGGTAGTAACGGTGCCGTGACCTTTGGCATAAAGATAAAATGGTCCTGAGCTAAAATTCTATCCCTCTTTCAGCTTTATGTCCCTTTTGATAGGCATGCTTTGTTTCATCGACAGAGCTTACTGTGTCGGCTAGCTTTATAATACTTTTTGGCATGTCGCGACCCGTAAGGATGAAATTAACTTTGGGGTACTTCTTGATCAGCCTTGTCACCTCTTCGGTCTTGAACCAGTTCCAGTTCATTGGATAAGAGATCTCGTCAAGTACGCACAGCACCTTTGCATTCTTATTCTTGCTGAGTTCAGCCACTATCTTTTTTAACCCGTCAGTGGCAGCTTTTTTATCCTCTGAAGTATATTTAAAATCCCTTCTACATCCAAGGCCCAACCTGACCATCCTAATACCTTTGTAGTTCTTGAAGAATAGATGTTCTCCGTAATCAGCATCCTTTGATTTTAGGAATTGATAAAAATATATCCTAAAACCACGCCCCGCAGCTCTTACAGCAGAACCTATGGCCGACGTTGTTTTACCCTTCCCTTCACCTGTAAGGACTATTATCCTTCTCATGCTATCTCAACGACTCCATGGTCTTTATCGCATTCCTGAGTTCCGAATCCAGTGCTGTAAACTCCTTAAGTTTTATCTTTTCCTTTTCTACCACATCATCACCGGCTTTTTCTAAAAAGCCCGCATTATTAAGCTTTGCCTGCGTAGTGTTAAGGTCCCTTGCGACAGTCTCCAACTTTTTTGACAGCCTCGTTATTTCCTTGTCAAATTCTATTAAACCCTCTGCAGGTACATAGATCTCAAGTTCAGGCAAGACGGCCCTTATACACTTCTTTAACTCTAGTCCCGAAGTTGAAGCATGCACTGTCAGCTTATTTATACCGGCGATCTTTGTTATCTGGCTAAGAATACTGGTAAGGAGCTTTTCGTATCTTTTACTCACAACTATAACGTCATTCTTCCCCGTGATGCCATATATAGCCTTTATATTCCTGATATTTGCTACAAGTTCCTGGACCAGTTCGAACTCAGCCTCTATATCCTTGTGTATAAGCTTCTTATCCGCTTCAGGATATTTTTGTAGCATGATCGTTTCTCCATCCTGTAAGGGATGTCCCTGGAACAACCTCTCTGTTATGAATGGGGTAAAAGGATGAAGCAACTTTAAGAATTCCCTATGCACATATAAAAGGACATACTTTGTTTCACCACCGGTCCTTTCATCTGCAAGCATTGGTTTACTGAACTCTATGTACCAATCACAGAACTCATGCCAAAAGAACTTATACAACAACTCCGCTGCATCATTTAACGCATATACTTCGAATTTGGCGTTAACCGCTTCTGCTGTTGAATTGAACCTTGATACTATCCATTTGTTCAAAGGGTCCTTTATCTTCTTTATGTCACAATCCTTGTCAAAGCCTTCTGCATTACTAAAGGTGAACTTTGTAGCTTGCCAGATCTTGTTCATGAAGTGGCTGTAGCCCTCTATTATGTTCTCTGACAACCTTATGTCCCTTGCACGACCTGCCATGGAGGCAAGTGTGAACCTTATTGAGTCAACGCCGTATTTGTCCGTCATAGTCAAAGGATCGATAACATTACCTCTGGTCTTGCTCATCTTCTGGCCTTTTTCATCCCTGACCATCGCGTGGTAAAGAACATCCTTAAAAGGTACGTCATCCATGAACTCAAGTCCGAACATTATCATCCTGGCAACCCAAAAGAATATGATGTCAAAGCCGGTCTCCATCAATGAGTTTGGATAGAAGGTCTTTAAGGCAGCTGTTTTTTCTGGCCAGCCTGGAGAAACGAACGGCCAAAGAGCTGCACTGAACCAGGTATCAAGTACGTCACTATCTTGGGTCCACTCTGATGAACCGCATTTACATTTCTTGTTTGGCTTAGTTTCGCTCACTTCAAAGGCATCGCAACCGTTGCAATACCATACAGGTATCCTGTGCCCCCACCAAAGTTGACGAGAAACACACCAGTCCCTGATGTTCTCAAGCCACCTGTAGTAGGTTTCTTCCCACCATCCACGTGGATAGAATTTTATTTTTTCCGTTCTAACTACCTCTATAGCCCGCTTTGCCATACCGTCCATCTTGATGAACCATTGCTTGCTGAGCAAAGGTTCTATTACGGTCTCACACCTGCTGCATTTTGATGTAGTGGTCGCATAGTCCTCTATCTTTTCAAGAGCGCCTCTGTTCTCCAGTTCAACAAGGACCTTTTCCCTTGCTACCTTTGGGGTTAGGCCTGCGAACATTGCTGCATTCTTGTTGAGCTTGCCATCCTTATCAATAACTGTCACAGCCTCTAATTTATGTTTATGCCCTATTTCATAATCATTAAAATCATGTGCAGGTGTTATCTTTAAACATCCTGTACCGAATTCCATATCAACATATTCATCTAATATGATGGGTACTGTCCTTTCAACAAAAGGTATTATGACCTTTTTACCATGAAGATGTTTGAATCTGTCATCGTTTGGATTAACAGCAACGGCTGTATCGCCCATAAGGGTCTCTGGACGTGTGGTAGCAACTGTTACATAATTCTGTGGTTCATCTTTTACAAAATATTTTATGTAATAGAGCTTTCCTTTCTCCGGTTTCTGTTCTACCTCAAGGTCGCTAATAGCCGTACCGCATCTTGTACACCAGGAGATCAGCTTTTCTCCTCTGTATACCAAACCTCTTTTATGAAGTTCTATGAACACCTTGTACACGGCTTTGTGAAAATGATCATCCAGCGTGAATCTTTCGCGTTCCCAATCCAAGGACACACCCATGGTCTTGGTCTGGTTGGCAATAATGGACTGGTGCCTTTCCTTGACCTGCCACACCTTTTCCAGGAACTTCTCCCTTCCAAGATCATGTCTAGTCTTACCTTCTTTCATCAACTCCCTTTCCACGACCATCTGTGTTGCAATACCGGCATGATCAGTACCGGGGAACCACACTGTATTGAATCCCTGCATACGTTTACGTCTGACTATCGTATCCTGTATTGAAAGTACGACTGCATGACCAAGATGCAAAGCACCTGTGACATTAGGCGGCGGCAGGACTATTGAAAAAGGAGGCTTACTGGAGCTATCCTCTCCATGAAAATACTTTTTATTTTCCCACTCCGAATATATCTGTTTTTCGAACTCTTTTGGATCGTATTTAGGAGAAAGTTCCATTTTACTTAACTGTAGCCTCCGTTGCTTTTGTAAGTGTTATAGTTCCAATGTTACCTTTACCACCATGGTCCTTTAAAGGCATCACATAAAATGTAACGTCCTTTGACTTCTTGCCCGTCAGTTTATACTTAGCATTAAAAGATGATAATTTGCCTAACTTCAAGGCATCCTTCCAACCGTCTATTATCCTTATGAAGGGAAGGTCCTCTACCACAGTATCAACAACACTGCTCCTTTTTACTCTCCAGAACTTCTCGAACTCATAGTTCACAAAGCTCACCCTTAGAAGACTGTCCGTGACCATTATCCCCATATCCAATGAATTAAGTATGGAAACAGTATATGCATTGATCGTCTTTAATCTTAAGACCTCATTCTCCAGTTTAGTTATGTTCTCTTTGTTAAGTGTGACATCGTTGTATATCAAGGTAGAAAGACGTGTAACCTTGTCGGCGAGTTCAAAAAACTCCAGCTCCGAGGCCAACGGTATGTTCTGAGATATCTCCTCCGCATTGTAGTGGCCGTCCCTTATGTCCTCCAAAGAGGTGTTCACCGCTTTAACAAAATTAGAGACCTTGGAGACATAGATATATAGTGCACAAAATGAAAGCAGCATCAGCAACAACAAGGCCAATATCCAAAGACCGGCATTCTTAAAATATGATCTGACTACACTGATTCCAAGCACCGTATTCTGTGAGACCTCATTATCAAGCTCATAAAGAGTTGCAAAAAAAGCAGCATCGTTACTCTTCATTATCTCAGAAAAATTCTTAATATTTTCCTCTTTTTTGCTATCCATATCTGCCGAAGAGGAGAATGCTTCCACTATAGCTGACGAAGCGACTACATAGTTCTTAAAAGCCTTGTCGACTTCCTCTATCTTTTTCAGATAGCTGTCGTAGTTGGAGGCCATACTTCTTATCTTGGACAAATTACCTTCGGTTTGGGTCTTGTATATGCTGTTCTTTATATCGTCAGCACTATAAGAAGCAGGTGCGCTGACTATCTTATTTACTTCAAAGCGGTATGATTCAAAGTTGGCTTTTAGCTCTGACAAGGACTGCGAAAAGGGTATCTCAAAGATCCTGTTCCTTTCTATTAGCGAATGGACCGAATGTAATTTATAATAACTATAAAAAGACACCACTGCTGAAAGAACCAGCAGCACAGAGCCTATCAGGATTATTTTCCGCTTAAAAGAGTTCACATTATTCTTATAATGCTGTAATGTCTTAAAATCAATGAATGAATTTTTTGCATCATGCGCTGTAGGTATGGAAGCTCTCCTTTTAAACGAGCTTAAATATATCGGAGTGGTCCATGCAGAAACCCAAAGGGGTGGAGTAGACTTTAAGGGCAATGATCTTACTGCTATAAAGGCGATCCTTCACTCAAGGGTAGCAAGCAGGGTCTATAGACGGCTATGGGACTTCGACGCTAACAGCGAGAAGGACATCTATGACAAGGCACTTACTTTGGACTGGAACTCTGTCATGGACCTTAAGCAGACCTTCAAGATAAGGACCATTTTTGAACATGGTGCAAAGACCATCGGTAAGTTCAAGAACAGTATGTATGCATCACAGATATTAAAAGATACGCTTTTTACTGTTGATTATGCTGCTGGCGGCGTTATCACCGCTCTGGTGAATGGCCATACC
>CAYVOB010000032.1:0-13073 GCA_964452945.1 uncultured Bdellovibrionales bacterium | reverse complement strand
CTGAACAACCTGAATATCTCCATAACACCGATCTTGACCGCGTTAGGCGTTGGTGGTCTTGCGGTAGCCCTTGCCCTTCAGCCCACATTGTCTAATTTGTTCTCAGGCATACAGATAATAGCTTCCAAACAACTGCTCCCGGGTCAATACATAAGTCTTGCCAGCGGAGAGGAAGGATACGTGGAGGACATAACATGGAGATATACGGCCATCCGTACAGCGGCAAACAATATGTACATAATACCGAATTCCAAGATCTCTGATGCCATCATAACCAATTACCATAAACCTACAAGGGACTCCGCTTTTATAGTCCCCACAAGAGTGGCTTTTAATTCCGATCTCGAGGTTGTAGAAAGAACGATAATGGAAGTTGCGGAAAGGATAAAAAAAGCGCATCCGGGAGCCCAGCAAGATTTTACACCGCTGGTACGCTTTGCAAAGTTTGGGGAAGCCGGAGTGGAGATCAACATAATCATTAAGGCCAATGAGTTCAACGAACAGTTCCTTATAAGGCATGAACTGATAAAGGAGCTAAGCAAAGCCTTCAAGGAAAAGGACATAGAAGTGCCTTACGCCGCTATAACGAGGACAAAATAATGGCTGACAGAAAAAAGATAGTAAAGTTCTTGAATGAATATTTGGAGATCGACCTGATAAAAGACAGCTCAATGAACGGACTGCAGGTAGAAGGAAAGGACAAAATAGATAACGTCGTGGTTGGTGTATCCGCTAACGAACAGCTGTTCGCAAAAGCCGCAGAGGCAAAAGCTGACATGATAATAGTCCACCACGGAATGTTCTGGGATAGTACTTTTCCAATTAAAGGTTACGCCCGTGAAAGATTGTGGACGCTACTGAAGAACAACATGAACCTTTTAGCCTATCATCTGCCACTGGACATGCATCCAATAGTCGGCAACAACGCCCAGATACTTAAATTATTTAAGGTAAAACACCCTGAGCCTTTCGGAAAATATAAAGGGGTCAATATCGGTTACAAGGGAGAGCTCTCAAGTCCAGTAAGACTGGAGCATGTAATGGACCTTTTGAGACATCATCTTTGCTCCAATCCACTTGCCTACGCATTCGGGAAGGAACATATCACCAAGATCGGCGTAGTCAGCGGCGGAGCTGCAGACATTGTGTATCAGGCAATAGAAGATGATCTTGATCTGTTCATTACTGGAGAGACCACAGAATATGTGCAAGAACTTGCTAGAGAAGCTGGGATGAACTTTGTTTGCGCAGGACATTACAACACAGAAAAACTTGGTGTAATGGCGCTGGCTACCCTGCTAAAGGACCAATTCGACGTAAAGACACAATTCATAGACGTGCCTAACTCGATATGAACGGAGCTTATATATTTCTAACTCTGATCGGTTCCATCCTAGTATTGATAGCAGTATGGCATATTTACGTCGCTGTAAAACGAAAGCACCTAATGGCGCGTCCAACAGACCCAAAATGGGAAAAGATACTGCAAAGTAACCTTGCTGTGTATAGATACCTGCCAGCTGATCTTAAGGAACAACTTGTTTCATTAATGAAGGTTTTTTTGGCAGAAAAGAACTTTGAGGGCTGTGGCGGGCTTGAGATGACGGAAGAGATCAAGGTGACAGTTGCCGCTCAGGCCTGTGTACTGATGCTCAATAGACGCCCAAGTTTTTACCCCAATCTTGATTCAATACTCGTGTATCCAAGCTCATATTTTGCCAAGGACATAGATCCATTGTCCTTTGGTTCATACATCGTGACTGAATCATTCAGGATGGGTGAGTCCTGGAAGCACGGTATCATCGTTCTTGCCTGGGACCATGTCAAAAAAGGCGCGCTTGACATGGACGATGGACATAACGTGGTCTTCCATGAATTCGCGCACCAATTGGACGAGGAAGACTTTAGACATGCCGACGGGGTACCTGTGTTAAGACGCCCCTCAAGTTATGTCACCTGGGCAAGGGTATTCTGCAGGGAGTTCGCTAAACTAAAAAGAGAAATTAGACGTAACCATGAAACTGTCATGGATGAATACGGGACCACTAACCCGGCCGAGTTCTTTGCCGTAGCAACTGAATCATTCTTTGAAAAGCCCAAACTACTAAAGCAGCATCATCCGGCACTGTATAAAGAGCTAAGGGAATATTACAACCTGGACCCTGCAAGGTGGATCAGTTGAATTTTGAAAACTGACAACAAATAACCATATCCTGACAAAAACCTTCTTGTTTACAATGCCACTGTGGAGGAATGGATATTGCTAGGTACATTCCCAAAGGACCTTGACAATAATTATCTTTTATGATAATTTAGGAGTGTAATTTGAGACTAGTACAGAATTGGAGGATAAGAGAATACAAAACGAGTTCAGGAGTACGTCCTTATAGGCTGTGGTTTAATTCGCTTAAGGATATCCGAACAAGATAAAGGGTCCAGGCAAGGATATTGAGAATAGAATCTGGAAATTTGGGGGATCATCGTTTTGTTGGAGAAGGAGTGTATGAACTAAGACTGGATTTTGGTGCTGGATACCGTATATATTTTGGATTTGACGGTGAGGTGCTAATTTTGCTTTTATTGGGTGGAGATAAAAGTTCCCAAAAAAGAGACTTACAAATGGCTAAAGCATTTTGGAGAGAATACCTGGAGGACAAGTAAAATGAGAAGAAGTGTAGCGTGGGAAGAAGGCCTGGCAGAGGACTTTAAGGACCCTGAGTTTATAACAGGATTTTTGATTGCCGCCGTTGAGGACGGGGTATCTCTACAATTTGCTCTAGGAAAAGTCGTTCGCTGTTTGGGCGTTAAGGAGTTCTCTAAAAAAGTAAAGATGCCAAGTTCCAATGTACTTAGAGCAATAGATCCAAAACATAATCCAACTCAGGAAACCTTGAACAGACTGCTTAAACCGTTTGGTTTAATGCTGACAGTTACACCCATCGTCAAGAAAAAAGCCGCATAACACACACGATCCATTTGAGATCAGTTAAAGTAAGAGATATCCCTTTTCAGTCATTTTAAACACTAGCGAATTCTGCGTATGAAGAAACAAAAATAATTGTGGTTGTTGGATTTAGAGGCTTCGCGGAGCAAGAGACTCTAAATCCATAACAAACACATTATTTTTGCGATGAGTAGCAGAATGAGCGTCAATTACGCATGCAAGATGACTGAAAAGGGATATCTCTTACTTTAATTGTGTATCAGCAGTGTTTGTAAAAAGCCTTGTACGCCTGATAGGTGCCGTACACATCCGCCTTTGACGCTATCTCAAATGGTGAATGCATGGACAACAATGCCGTTCCGCACTCGACTATGTCCATTCCGTGGTAGGCAAAATAGACAGAAACAGTCCCGCCGCCACCCTGGTCCACTTTTCCAAGCTCGCCTATCTGCCATTTTACCTTTTCCTTGAACAAGGCATCACGTACCTCTGCCATGAACTGTGGATGTGTATCGTTAGCGTTATATTTACCTCTTGTCCCCACACTCTTTACAAGCGTTACTCCATAACCTGCCTTTGCGGAGTTCAAGATGTCCATCACACCGCGCCACTCAGGGTCGATCGCTGCTGTTACATCTGCAGAGATGGCCTTGGACCTTGCCATTACATCCTTTATCCTTTCATAGTCCTTTATGCCGTACAGCGATAATATCTTAGTCACCATCCTTTCTACAAAAATAGAGTCAGCTGATGAATCCCCCACAGAACCTATTTCCTCTTTATCCATAAAAACTACCATGAGGTTCTTGTTTGATCTTCCAGCCTCTAAGAAAGCCTTTAACGAAGTGTATGCACAAACCCTGTCGTCCTGTCCTGCCCCGCCCACAAAGCTTCTGTCAAAGCCAACATCCCTGGCTTTTCCGGCAGGGACCAAATGCAATTCTGCGCTTACAAAGTCCTCTTCAACTATGCCGTACCTTTTGTGCAATGTGTCCATTATGGCAAGCTTTACAGCATCTTTTCCGGACTTGAACTTATATGGGATGGACCCTATTAAAATATTTAGTTGCTCTCCTTCTATTACCTTGTTGGCTGGTTTTGTGATCTGGTCCTGAGCAAGGTGCACCAAAAGATCATTGACGGTAAATACTGGATCGTGGCTCTCCTCTCCGATCACCACCTTGACCACTTTACCGTCCCTTTTTACAATTACGCCGTGCAACGCTTCAGCCTCGTAAAGAGCATTGCTCTTAAGATCGAGCTGTGGGCTGTCTATATGGGAAGCGATTATCTTGAAACCATCCTTAAAACTCTTATCTCCAATGTTCACAAGCATAGAACAAACACCTTTGTAGTTAACAAAGAACTTAGTATCGTTCTTTGTAGCTTTAAATAGATCCTTATAGCCATGTTTGACAGCTGCGCTTGTTACATAGTCAACAACTTCTCTTTCTATTTTGCATTCACTAAGGAACTTTTTATACCCCTCAGAGAATTCAAAAAGCTTTTTCTCTTCTGCAGCGCTCAGTCCATCCCAAATAGACCTTTTAGCGGTAAAAAGCTTCTCCTTTAATTTGCTGTTTTTATCCATTTTTATCCCCTCTTTTAGTTACCACCAGTATCATAACTTGAATTTATCCGTTTGCAAATATAGAATGACGTCCATGTACACTTTAGTATTGCTAAGACACGGAGAAAGCATCTGGAATATGGAGAACCGCTTCACTGGCTGGACCGACGTAGGTCTTTCGGAAAAAGGCATAACAGAAGCTCACGATGCAGGTAAAAAACTAAAAGACAAAGGCTTTATATTCGACGAAGCTTTCACCTCAGTCCTAAAAAGGGCAATAGACACACTGGACATAGTGCTTGAAGAAATGGCCATTAAAAAAATAAACATACACAAGGATTGGAGGCTGAACGAAAGGCACTATGGCGCATTACAAGGTCTGAACAAGGATGACATGAGAAAACAATACGGCGAGGAACAGGTAAAGATATGGAGAAGAAGTTTTGATGTACGTCCCCCTGCCCTTAAGAAAGCAAAAGAAGGAGAACCCTTGTGTGAAAGTCTTAAGGATACGATACAAAGAGTGCTACCTTGCTGGCATGAACTAATAGCTCCAAGCATAAATACAGGCAAAAGGATCATTATTTCTGCACACGGTAACAGCCTTAGAGCACTGGTAAAATATCTGGATAAAATAAACGACAACGATATAGTCAACCTGGAAATACCGACCGGGATACCACTCATCTATGAACTGGATCACGAGTTAAGACCCGTCAACAAGTACTATATCGATCAGGAGAAAAAATGATACCTATTTGGGAACCGATCACCGTTGTTGCATGCTTGATACTTTCTGCTTTCTTTTCCGCATCAGAAACAGCACTTACCTCTATAAGTCCGACCAAGGCTTTGCAACTTATGGAGTCCGAAAGGCCCGGCTCGCATTTATTAAAACACTGGCTCCACTCTCCTGCAAAATTATTGACAACAACACTCATCGCCAACAACATAGTCAACATAATCGCTACCGCAATAACGACGGTAATAGCGGAGAGGCTTTTTGAAAGCTCAGGTATAGCTATAGCTATTGGTACAATGACGTTCCTGATCATAACCTTTGGAGAAGTGATACCTAAGACGATGGCAAGGCACCATGCAGTAAGGTTCTCTCTATTCTTGTTACGGTTCCTCATGATCGTTTATTACATACTCTACCCTATAACCATGTTCTTTGTGCTTTTATCTGAAAGGGTTTTCCGTACACCAAGTATACAGTTTGCAAGAAGAGCCCCTTTGGTAACCCTAAAGGATCTGGATTTTTTTATATCGCTGGCACAAAAAGAAGGCGCGTTGGTAGGCCCTAAAGGAGCTTATTTAAAAGCGGCTTCAGAATTTAGCGAGTTGCGAGTAAAGCACATCATGATCCCTGCTAACAAGGTCACTGTCGTTAGCTCCGACATAAAAATACCGGAGCTCGCAGACATATTAAGAAAAGACCTGTACACAAGATATCCAGTTGTGAACTCCAATGGGACCTATATAGGCATACTACATGCAAAAGATTTTTTGCTGAACATGCAAAAATGTGAGGACGACAACAGCATACTTGAGATATTAAGGCCTGCATATTGGACCAATGAGTTCATGAAAATAGATTACGTTCTTGAACTGATGAAGATAAGGCATACACAGATGTTCCTTGTTAAAGACGAATATAACCGGTTCAGCGGTATCATAACAATGGAGGACATCTTAGAGGAACTGGTAGGAGAGATCGAGGACGAACACGATCTTGGGGAACAGTCGGAGGAAGAGGAGGACACAAGGACCTTCATAGTGGACGGAGAAGATTCCGTTCATGACCTTAACAATCGATATGGATTGGAAATACCTGAGGATAAGGATTTCCAGACGTTCAATGGTTTTATACTCCATATCTTGAACGGGGTCCTCCCCAAAAAAGACGCCCTGGTCACATGGGGAAGTCTAAAAATAAAAATATTGAAGAACAAGAACAAGACCGTTGAAAAGGCGGAGATAACTATAATATGATAAAGACAGTAGTTACGATAACGACCCTATTAACAATTAACTCAGGAGTACTTATGGGACAGGATTTTGTATGCTTTAAGGATTACCCAAAAACGGCAAAAAAAGCTATAAAAGAGATAAAGATAGGTGCTGATGCGCCCGAGTGGGACCTAAGCTACCTATACAACGGCTATAAAGATAACAAAATATTCAAGGACCTTAACGGTGCCCTAAAAGCATCAGAGAACTTCCAAAAAAAATATGAACAAGCCATTACAAAAGAAAAACTTTCTTCCGTACAATTAAAGGACGCTATTATTGAATATGAGGCTGTACTACAAAAGGTAATACCGCCGATCGAATATATCTCTAACAAGCACAACACGGACCTTGAGAACGAGGAGGTCACGGCACTACTTGGCAAGGCAGAGCTTTTATACGCGCAGATAGGCAAGAATGTCTCCTTTTTTGAGAATGGTCTTTCCAGAACGTCCAGCAGCTATAAAAAAAGGATCTTTAAGGCTAAAGCTCTGGACATATATTCAAACTTCCTCAAAAAAATAGCAGATAGACAAAAATATACCCTCCCAGAGGACCATGAACAGCTATTAATAGATAAGGATGTAAACGGCATCTCCGCATGGTCAAAGTTCCGAGGTATATTCGAGTCAAAATATTCTTTCATGTTCAAGGGACCTGAAGATAAAAAAGAGAGAGCGTACACCCTGACCGAACTAACCAACCTGGTCAAGAACGAGGATAGAGAAACAAGACAGCTTGCTGCAGAGACTGCTCTCACAAAGTTCGGCGAAGATTCCTATGTTTATGCACAGGTATATAATTCTATAATTCAGGATATGTTGTTAATAGATAAAGGTCGCAGGGGCTTTTATCCTCTAATAAGCAAGAGGAATATTAGCAGCCAACTAGACGACAGGATCGTTGACAAGATGCATAAGGTAATCACAGACAATTTTAAGGTTGCCCAAAGATACTGGAAGTTAAAAGCCAAAATACTTGGGATAAAGGATTTTAACAACGCCGACATAATGGCCCCATATGTTGCCAAAGGCAAAAAGGACAAAAAATATAATTACGATGAAGCATTAAAAATATTGCAAGAGACCTTTGACCAGTTCTACAAACCATTCGGCAGTGCCTTTGAGAACATGTATAGATGCGGATTGGTAGATGCCAAAACAAAAAAAGGCAAACGCGGCGGTGCATACTGTGATCCTTTCGGGGCTGCTTATCCACCGGTGGTCCTGGTCAACTTCCAGGGAAAATTCGAGGATATTTCCACCATAGCACACGAAGGCGGGCACTGGTTGCACTTCCTCTTGATATCGGAGAACCAGCCTTTGGTTAATTCGGATACTCCTATGGCTACTGCAGAAACGGCGTCTGTATTCAACGAAATGCTTTTGACCTCTAGGATGATAAAAGAGAACGAAAAAGACCCGGAAGAGCTCTTGTCGTTCCTGATGGGAAAGCTCGACGGTATCTTTGCGACAGTTTGCAGACAGACCGCTTTTAGCAACTTTGAACAAGCGGTTTTTAAGGCAAGCGAGAATGGCCCTCTTACACCGGACCAGTTCAGCCAGATATTCCTGGAGGAATACGGCAAATTATTTGGTGACGCTGTAAAAATGACCCCTCATTTTAAGAATGAGTGGGCCAGGATCCCGCATTTTATGAGACCGTTCTATGTTTATGCTTATGCTTTTGGAGAACTTGCGACCATCTCCATGTACCAAAAGTACTTAGACAATCCTGATACGTTCCCCAAACAGTACATGTATGAATTCCTGGCGGCAGGCTCTTCGCTGGCACCGGTAGAACTATTCAAGACCGTGGACGTAGACCTTAAAAAAGAAGAGACCTGGCAGGACGGATTCAAATACATCTCTACGCTCATAGACAAAGTGGAAGCTATTTCTCAACGTGAACTGTAAGCTGTTTGAACGGTATTATGAGCTTGTTCTTATTACATACATCAACGATGTGTGCATTCAGGTCCCTGTTAAGGGCCATATAGTCCTTTGCCCTTGATCCGTCGTAGCTTACCTTGGCCACTATGTTCAAAGAATCTGCTCCAGCCTCGGCAAGATCGACTATCAAATTATTCTTAGGGAATTTTTGTTTTAATTCACGTTTGAACAATTCTACTATGTCAAAGATCTTTTTCTGGTGTTCGTAGTCCATTGCTATATATGCTGTAACAACAAAACCACTGGAAAGATTGGTGGGTCTTAATTCTATGAAGTCACTCAGCGAATAGAATCTTTTTGCCAGATCCTCCAAAAGCAAGACCACCTGATCAGGAGTTTGCACCAGGACCATTCCGTATGTTCCATCAGAAAGCAAGGCATAGTCCCCCTTGTGGGTCGGGAACCAGGGTTCATCCTTTACTATAGGTCTGGAGACGTGGTCCTTTATCTGTCCTATATGAACATACAATGAACCGCCTTCAAGAGCCTCATTTACAAGATGGGTCCTTAAACCGACCTTTCTTACCCTCCAGGCACAGCCTTCATACATTATCCTTTCACCTTCGCGGACGGTTCCCATATCAAGGATCACTCTTAGAGCGCCTATAAAATTCACTATCAGATGTTTGAACGCCCAGAATATTGCACCTATGACCAATACGGCGAGTGTGAACAACAGCCAGTCATTCAGCAGGAATAGACACAGCAGTGCGGAGATGACACTTATTATAGCCGCAAACACACCATAAAAAGCCATGATCGGTTTGGAAACAGCTGTCAGCCTCTCAAACCTCAAGATCGGCTTTAATATCTTTATCTTCACAAGGAACATAAGAGCAAAAATTATAAGAGCGACTGCAAGCGAAACAAGAAGGTTCTTTCCCTTGTTGCTGAAGAAATCATGGAATAGATCACCGCTTGCCTGCCAAAAACTCCCGCTGCTCTTAAGCTCTTCATCAAGACGTTTTTGGATATTCTTTTTTTCCGATAAAAGTTCTATCTTAAAATCAGAGATCCTACTCTTTGAAGCCTCTACTATGTCTTTTATGGCCTGGGTCTGCGGCTCTTTTTCCAAGGACGTAATATTATTAAGACCCAATTCCACCTGAACTAATTTTTGTTCTATAAGCCCCAACTGGTCCCTATACTTTTCCACCAATCTGGGCCTAGCGCTCATCCTCTTCAGTGTCTTCACTATCGGAGAAAGGACATCTTGCATCTCTTGACCAAGGTCCCTGTCTGAATCGGACTCTTCGTCATCAGCAAAAATATCCACATCTGCTACGGTATTATCAAGATTATCCTCTAAAAGGGCCAGCTTATATCTAAGACGGCTCAATTCTTTTTGCAGTTTCTGCTTCCTTTCTCCTTCGGCTTCCTCCTTAAGCAAAGCCTCTTTATCTTCTATTTCCTTGCTGATTATCGTACGGCCGTGGTCTATCAACTTAAGGTCTTCAATAAGGTCCGTATCCACCACAGGTTCTTCCTGTGCGGACAAGTGGATCAAGGGGAATAACAGTATGAATAAAGCTAGATATAAAAAATGTTTTTTCATGAGCATGGATTATATATGAATATTGTCAAAATACTAGAGCTCTTCTACCTTGGTCAACTGCGACCCTGCATAAGTCCTTAAGGTCAATATCACCGACGATAATAGTATCAGCGCTCCGCCCAATAATGATCCCAGGTCAAGAACTGTGCTCCAAACAATGATGTCCCAGAACATATTAAAGAACACCGTAGTATAGTTAACCATGGAAACAAGTCCCGCTTTTTCCACCCCATAGGCTTTTGTCATGAAGAATTGCCCTATAGTAGCTGAAATACCTACCATCAACAAGAACAACATATCGTTAAAGCCGGGCACTACAAAATCGTTCCACATAAGAGGAATGGGGACTAACATAGCGGTAGCAGTAAAATATAGAACCACAATATGCGTATCGTGGGTTTTTCTGAGCGACTTGATACACACATATGCGACTGATGCAATGATGGCAGAAAGAAGCGCCAACATCGCCGGGATACTTCCAATGCTGTTAAAGTCAGGCTTGATCACAAAAAGGACTCCACAAACAGAAAGGAACAGCAATAAATAAAATGACCTTGGTAAATTTTCCTTCAGGAAGATCCTCGCAAAAACTATCACAAATATCGGTGTAGTCTGTAAAAGGATACTCACTTCGCTGAGTTTCATCCTAGATACTGCATAAAATGACAGTAGCACCGCCACTCCACCCAAAAGCCCCCTCAGTATCAACAGCTTTTTGTTCCCGGCAGTTATCGATATTCCCTTATGTAGCATGTACGGGACAATTATCACCAAACCTATCAAGCCTCTGAAAAAGGTTATTTCAGCCGTGGGGATGTGTTGCGAAGCAAGTTTTGTAAAAAGATACATCACACTAAAAAAGAAAGTCGAGCAAAGAGAAAGGATCACACCACTTTTTATGTTGCGTACATTACTAAGCATGGACATGAATATATCACAAAAAGATATGATGCCGTAATAAACATAATGTAGTATCATTTGTACAACAGGAGAACAGTGACAATGATAAGCGAGAGATTAAAGGAATTAAGAGTTGTAATGAAGGAGCATAAGGTTGATGCATACCTTCTTTTTTCTACAGACCCTCATCAGAACGAATATCTTCCGCAGTATTGGAATAGAACGCTGTTCCTTTCTGGTTTTACGGGTGATTTTTGTAACATTGCAGTGACCCATGATGAAGCGATGCTATGGACTGACTCAAGGTTCGATATAACTGTCAAAAAGGAACTAAAAAAGACGCCCTACAATCATGACATCAAACAGGGATCAAGAGCAGTACTAGGACAAGAAATAGATTGGTTGCTTGAGAGAATACCTAAGAACGGGATACTTGGGATAGATCCCCAGATCATTACAGAGCCACAACTTGAATCACTAAAGGCCAAGTTCAAGAGCAATGGCATCAAGGTCTTTTATACGGAGAAGAACCTTGTTGACCTTATTTGGAAAGGAAGACCTACTCTGCCACAAACACCCGTTATATTCCGGGATAAAAAATACGAGCCTGTATCAGCAGTAGAAAAGATAAAACTATTGCAAAAGGCCATGAGACAAAAAGGTGCGGATGTTTGCATCGTCTCAAATCTTGAGTTCATTGCCCGCCTGCTTAACGTCCGTGGCAACGACATCCAGAACAACCCCCTAGTAATTTCCTACTTGATAGTCACCATGGACCATGTGCTATGGTTCGTTAATAAAAAGAGAATAAAAGATATAGAACATATAACAGCCAACATAACCGTGTTCGAATATGAAGAATTCGCCGAACAGTTAAAAGAGATAACTGAGTTAAGGAATGTCCTGGTTGATCCAAACGAGTGCTCACAATGGGTAATGAATAATATAGCTGCATCTGCAAAGATCATAAAGGATAGTTCTCCATTGGCTGCCTTCATTGGGATAAAAACAAAAGCAGAGATCAAACATATGTTGAATGCTTGCATAAAAGACAGTCTTTCCATGATCAACACGATCTACTGGGTAAAGAACAACGTCTACAAGAAAAGGATAACAGAACTAGATGTATCAAAAAAGATACTGGAATTCAAAAAACAGCAAAAGGATTTTGTTGGCCTAAGCTTTGAGAATACCATCGCCTATGGAAAGAATGCAGCTATCGTACATTATTCCCCTACAGAAAAAGATAACGCCACTATACAAAATAAAGGGATGCTCCTCATCGATTCAGGCGGCAACTATTTGGACGGCACCAGCGACATAACAAGGACCATCAGCGTCGGTCCTGTGACCAAAGAGATGAAAAAGGATTATACCACCGTATTAAAAGGGCACTTAAGTCTTGGGCACGCAAGGTTCCCAAAGGGCACCAGGGGATACCATCTTGACGCACTGGCCAGACGACCACTGTGGGATTCAGGGGTGAATTATTATCACGGCACCGGTCATGGAGTAGGATATTGCACCTGCGTCCATGAAACGTCCGGAGTGGGAATTGGTGCACTAAAAGGCATTATCCTCGACGAAGGGATGACGCTAACGAACGAACCTGGTTATTACAGGGAAGGCCATTACGGCATAAGGATAGAGAACTGCATGTACATAGCTAAGAACACAGCCTTGAGCAAGACCAACGGCAAAGACCCTGTGCTTGAATTCAGGGACATGACAATGTGCCCTTATGAAACAGTCTTAATAGACAGGACGATGTTAACCAGCGAGGAAATAAACTGGGTGAATGGCTACCATAGAGAAGTACTGAAGACCCTTACACCACGTATAAAAGATAAAAAAATGCTCGCCTGGCTTAAGAAAGCCTGCGTAACTATCTAGTTCTAAGTTTTGATTCGTTGTCCTTAATGAATCTCTTAAGGTCGTCGATCTTTACGAGCAATCTTTCCCACTGCTCTTTATAAAGGGTCACTGGGAAACGACCAAGGCCATAAACAGAAAGAGCACCTTTCTCGCTAACCTTGAAGAATATCTCTCCAGGCCCCTTTCTTTTTGCCTTCAGCTGTTCATTCTCAGCCTTTAGTCTTTCAAGTTCTTCCGCCATTGCCTTTGGATCTTGATTTGACA
>CAYVOB010000031.1:0-13257 GCA_964452945.1 uncultured Bdellovibrionales bacterium | reverse complement strand
TACAAAACAGTTCCTCCGTTAATTCTGTGCCATAAAGTTCAGAGGATAGTTAACTATAACTTCTCCTCCCTTTGGTTCAGGAAATTTTATCCTTCCAAAAACCCTTCCTATACAAGAGGTAAGGTTAGTATCCCTTGCTGCAGGTCCACTGTAACCCATATTTTTCCTATCAACAAGACCATCTAGTTGTATGGTAAAACGTGTCTTGAGCTCTCCAGAAAGTTTAGGGCTCTTCTGTAAAGCCCTATTATAACAGTATTGAAATGCACCAACATGTTGAGCAAGTATCTTAGCGATAACATTAGGGCTCATCGTACCCTCACCTTCAATATTCGCTTCCCCTATATTGCCAATAATATTAAGGGCAGAAGCATCGTTTGAACCAAAAGCTACAACACCAGATCCCGTTAAGGCCTTTAGATCTCCTACATCTATGCCTTTGGCGTCACCAGAACCTCTCTTCATCTTAGCTTCCGTTATAGATGTTGCAGCATGAAGCCCAGACACACCTTTTAATGCCTTGTTCAACTTTTCATTAAATTCACCGCTCTGGAAAAGGTTTGCCACAGACCCCCCTTTACCCTTTGAGCCTATAATGCCTATTATGCCAGAAGATCTTACAATTTCCGAGGTATTCTTGATAGGATGCTTTGCACCACCGCCAGGCCTTACAGCAGCAAGCACGGTGTCTCTTCCTTTTTTATCCTTAATATTACCTGTCCCTATTTGTTTTTGAGTACTTTGTTTTTGCTTAAATTCAGATTTTTCTTTCGTACTTTTAGTTTCTCTTAGTTCTGTTTTCTGTGGCTTGGTCTTTTTGAAAGGATCAGGAGTATCCATTATAAGCCGTGCAAATCTTTCAGGTATATGTTCAAATCTTACTTTCTCAACAACCTTAACCTGGCTGAATGAATACACTAACAAAATATAACTCAATATGAATACGCCGAGTATAGTAAAAAATGAAAAATCAAATTCGCTGTTTAAAAAACCTCCTCTGAACTCTTTTGGCAGCTCTTTGGGTATTGGTTCTGATGGGTATATTTTAAAAAGAATGGTCTCTTTACCGATGTGTAAGATCCCTCTTACCTCATTGGAAAGAGGTATTGTAAGAAGATCGCCCCTTTGAACAGTCTCGGTTTGTGTAGCGATATCACTGAGCGAAAGTACTTTTTTACCCTCGAACACCTTCCCAGACGCACCCTTATACACGTTAAGATAATACCGCCCATTCTCATATACTAACAAAGAAAAGGTTTCATAAAAATCTTGTGTATGAACCATTATTGTATTGTTAAGACTGGTGCCTATTGTTACATCTTTCAATTCACTAAATATCAATTCATTGATTAGTTTTCCTGAATGGAGAACGCCTATTTTTACATTTGGTACAACTACTTTATCCATCATTTTTTAAGTGCCACAAATTTAAAATCGTTATATTCCGCTTGACCCGCCGTATACATTATCTGACGCAGAAAAGAAAAAGGAAGATCCTTGTCCATTTGTAGAATTACTTTTCCTTCAGACTTTATGTTCTTGTTCTTTGAGGCAATAAATTTGGTCCTTTCTGAATACTGTACAAGTGCTTCAAATAGGGGGACGATCTCGTACCCTGTATCATCTGTATCCTTTTCATCCACTATTCCGTTCCTATGTTTTGCTACCACCTTGCCATCTACCATGATGTTATACTTATCAGCGACTATAGTTAACACATCAACTATTTTTTTATCTGATGAACTCTTTGGGAAATCAAGATAACCAGAGGTCTTCATACTGACATATGTTGCGGCGCTAAAATTGATCAACAGGAATATCAACAACATCGTGAACATGTCCAACAAAGCTGTGATATTGAGTTCTGGGCCTATCATCCTCCTTTTCAGTCTCATATAATGCCTCCACCAAGAACAACATCTGGGAACAAGGTGGTCTTTTGCATATTTCCGGAAGCATCTACTGCATTATACTCTCTGGTGGCATCCATCGTCGCTATCAGCGTCTCAAACTTTGTATCAGATTCTGGAACTATTATTACGGTCCATTCATTAGAGAATTTCTTCTTGATATCCAACATTTTTCTATTTAACGATTCATAATTATAAGAGCCATCATTGTTCCTTTTTATTACTGTTTCCCCTCCACTTACATTCAAAAGACCACCCTGTCCGCCGACCACGAATCCCTGTTCAGTTATAGCGACAGTAAGACCAAGTTTTTCGTCGTTATTTAGCGTTCCATCGGATTCTTCCGGGTTTACAAAAGCAGGAAGTGAGGCATCAAGCGAAACATATTCAATAAAACTAACCGATAATAAAAGCACAGGGATTACGGCCACTATAAAATCTAGTAATGGCACAAGATTAACATTGCTAAAACCTTGGACGTGTTTTTTGCGTTTTCTATTACCTAACATACAGCCGTATTACATAGCTCCAATAGATGGATCAATGCTTCCCGATATATTTCTATTCCTAACAGTCCTATATTGTTCCGCCACTACATTTAATATTGTTACAGAATATCGGTCAATATCATCCATTATCTTGTTTGCCTTGTTAGACAAAAAACTATGAGACAATATAGCTGTTACAGCTACTATCAAACCAAATGCAGTACAATGCATAGCCTCTGCTATACCTGTAGCTAAAAGCTGCTGCTTTTGTGAAGGATCGGCCACGCCCAAAGACCCAAAGGAAAGGATAAGACCTGTTATTGTCCCTAAAAGACCAAGAAGGGTAGAAATATTTGCAAATGTAGCTATGAACTGTAACCCAGATTGAAGTGAAGGGACCACTTTTAACGAAGCCTCATCCATTGCACCTTGTATATCTTCAATTGGCTTACCCATCCTGCTAAGACCAGCCCTTACTACTTGAGGAAGAGCAGCCCTATTTTTAACATGACAGATCTTTATTGCTCTATCAATGTTGTTAGACGATATAAGCTTCATTATCTGGTTCATAAATGGCAAACTGTCTACGGTATAGACCGTATATAATTTAATAGCCCTATCAATAGATATCGATAGTACCAGTATCCCAACCACCCCGATGGCGTACATAAAGGGACCGCCTTTCTGGAAAGCAATTGCGATTGATTGATAAACACTCATATTCAAAATCCCCCAAAGTTAAGTTAGGCCATAATTATAGATTAATAATCAAATAAAAAGAATCAAAAAGGTTCATTATATGTTGAGTCAACTATAGCCTTCAAATAGTCATATTCATCAATATTATCCTTAAAGGCTGTATCTGATTTTTTCAATATATACAAAGTCTGAGGTCTATCTATGAGCCCTTGTACCTCAAGGCCCTCAAGGTCAACAAACTGTTTCTTTTTTACTTTTACGGACGTTTTTTTGCTAAGAGTCTTCTTGCCCTTGGCTTTTGTCCCTACAGACCCTTTGGGTGGAGCGGCCTCCAAAGACCCAAGCACAATGCCCAAGAAACCTAGTATCACGATGCCTATGATCGTCTTCTTCATAAACTATTACCTGTCCGTTTAGGTTTTATCCTTTCTGATTTTGCTTCACTTATGTACTGATATACTCTGTGGTTTCTTGGCAGAGCCTCTCCCTTAAGTTCAATAAATTTATTAAAATAGTCCAGTGCTAAACTTTTATCTCTCCTATAATCAGACACGAGAATACCATAATTAAGATATACCTCAGGGAAATTTGGGTCTAATTCAATTACCTTTTTATAGCTTTCCTCTGCTTTATCTATGAGTTTTAACTGCATGTATGCAGCTCCTCTTCCTAGTATAGCTTCAACCATGTCAGGATAGAACCTTAAAGCCAATTCAAACTCTGTAATGGCACCTTCATAGTCCCCTGTGTACATAAAGAAATTAGCAAGATTAAGGTGCGTATATGGGTTACCTGGTGATTTATCCACTCCTTTTTTAAGGTAGTTCAATGCAGAATCCTTGTCTTCTGTATGCATGGCTACAAGACCCATATTTGTATATAATTCGCCGCTATCATCACCCTGATCTACAGCCTTCAGATAAATAAGCCTCGCTAGTTCATACTTCTTTTGTATATAATAAATATCCCCAAGTGTAATATAAGCCGGAGTGAACTTTGTATTCTTCTTTATTATCGATTCACAGATATTTCTTGCTTCATCATACCTCTTAACCCTCACATAGACCATTGCAAGGTCGTTCATAGCGATATCGTTGTCTGGTGAATTTTCATATTCTTTTTCTGCAACCTCTATCGCCTGATCAATTTCATTCTCGGACATTAACACCCTTAGTAACATGGAATAAGCTTCTACAAAATTTTTCCTACACCTTATGGCATTCTTGAAATTATCCTTAGCTCTTGAACGCTCACCACCGTAAAACATTGTTCTTCCAAGATTATACCAAGCATCCGCATTTAATCTCTCTACGAACAAAACCTCTTCAAAGTCCGAAACTGCCCTTTGGTAGCTTCTCTTGTCATTAAAGCCGCTTTGTTCAAATTTTCTGGCGGACTCCATTGCAGAATTGTAATAATCGGTCGATGTTTTAACTGTCAAAGGTTTTTTGACCTGATCCTGACCTGTAGAACAGGAATAAAACAAGAACACCACAATAATTAAACTCAAAATTTTCTTCATTTTCCCATAAACCCGTAATCTTTTATTTCTATAGCCGGACTAGAAACAGTAGCCTCTACTTTGCCGTAATAGTACTGCTCTGGATTAAGCTCTGCCATTCTGTTCTTTGCAAGTCTCGTCCAATCATTTACTAATTTAAATCTTATAGATTCATCTATGCACCTGTTGTAATAATCTATTGCATTGTCTTCATAGGGCATTGCTTGCTGTTGTATCTGTTTTTTATACTCATTAACAAGTTCTTCAGTATTAAGTTCACCTGGTAACGGTGCTTCATATAAGAATCTAGCAAAATTTTGGAACACATAACCTATCATATACAGTGATGCCACTGACCACTCCGCAGAACCCAATTCAACAACATTTAAATATTCTTCTGTTATCTTCTTTAACAAGGCGTCTTTCCTATCATAAGAGTCCTTTATGGTCTTAGAAGGATCTGTTGCTTTTATTTTTATGGATTCGTACTTATAAGTGAGCTCATTAACCATTTTAAATCTCGCTTCTGCATTATAATTAGCTGCAGATCCAGTTGACGGACTGCCAGATGCCTTGAACAAAGCTATCGCTTTAGTATATTCCAAATGGGCTTTATCGTACTGACCATTAACTTCAAAGATATTTCCAGAAGCTATTCTTGCTCGCATTACACCGTCAAGATCTTTAGGATTTTTGTTTATATAATACTGATATGTATCCATGGCTTTTTTGGTATTACCACTTTTTTCGTAGAGCCATGCAGACGTCATTACAGCAGAGGCTTTTTCTTTAGGATCTTTTATCTTGGCCTGATATTTCATCAGATGTTCTGCCGCTTTAAAGTACTCCTCTTTCCCCCTTCTCAATCTATAGGCATTGTATTCAGAATCAGCCGAATAATCAGAGACAGGATATTTTTTTGCTACACCCTCATAGAAATATAAAGCGTTATCAAAATCCAGTCTTTGTTCATAATTGACCGCAGTCCTGAACATAGCGCTGCTCGCATGTTTGCTCTTCGGATACCTGGCTAGCATCATTCTATATGATTTTATTGCAAGAGTAGAATCGCCAGTCCTCTCATATATTGTTCCGGCATTATATAGTGCAGCATCCGAATATTCCGATTTAGGATACTGGCTGGCCAACCTTATATATTCTTCTGCGGCAGGCACAAGGTTGCCTTCGTCCTCCATCTTCTTGGCACCTCTAAATAAGGAACCAGTAACAAGACCTCTAACTTCCTTAATATCACCTTTATTGTTGAAATCTTTTGCAGCAAGCAGCTTGTTCCCCCAAATTTTAACGTTGTCATAATCCTTTTCGTAATTGTATATCGCTATAAGGTTCTTCATAGAGTCTACGGAGGTTTTATCTTCAGGGAATTTATCTATGATCTTTTTATATATTTCCTTGGCCTCCCCAAGGTGGCTGTTCCTGAACAAAACCTCGGCCTTTACATACATAACATAAGCCGCCTTGTTACCAAACGGACTGATTTCAATATATTTGTCACAGGCTTCTATAATATCCTTTTCTTGTTTATTAAGATCAGATTCGCCAAGCAAAGATCCCGTTTCAGATAATCTCGGTTTTATATCCTTTGATGCATATTTGGGATCAGCTTCTTTTATCCAGCTTTGCAGCGATGAAACAAGGCCAAAACCACTTTTTTCCTTATAGCCAACATCAGTAGTATACTCTCTAACAGCCTTATATTCGTTTGCGGCGCCCTTATAATCCTTCAAATTGAAAAGTACTTGGGCATAATTGAACCTTGCCCCAACAGACATGATATCTGATGGCCTGGCCTTTAAGAAGTCATAGTAAAGTTTAGCGGCTTTTATATATTCTTTTCTATCCTTCTTTTTATCTCCCTTATCCTGGTGGTAATACGCGACAGAGACCAGTTGCTTTTCTATAAGTTGATCTGCATTTATAACAGCCTGTGTGTTCTCTTTATTATTTTTACGCCATTCAGAACCTTCACCAAAAAGAACTATCATTCTTTCCCTTTCTTTATTAACCAACTCCATCTTTTCATCACGTCTAAAATTACTTATCAACTTGTCCTGGAGTGTTGGGTTATCTGGATTATCAGGATAGTTTGCAAGAACGAACGATATTGCCTTAACAGCTTCGGTTATTCTATCGGAGGACAGATATAACTCACATATCTTGGTCATTATTTCATACTCGTAATGTCTTCCACCTATTTTTCTAAAAAATGAATAAGCACCTTTAATATCATCCGATGATTCCGCAAAACCTATAGCGATATAGTTCTTTGCTTCATTCTTAAAAGAACCCTGATAATCTTTCCCATATTGTTTTTCATTATGATCAATTAGTATAACAAAATATTCCGCAGCTTCTATTATACGACTTCTGTGGTAATATATCCAAGCCAGTTTGAACAGTATATTCTCATAATAAACTGAATCTGGAAATTCAAGCACACGAGTGTAATAATAGACCGCCTTATCAAAATCATCCGCATCAAAATAATGCTCCCCTAACCGTGTATACACCTCCGCTATCTTATCATTCTTGGGGAACTCTTTTATAAGCTGACCAAAGATATCAACTGCTTTTTCTATCTGGCCCTCTTCAAAGTAACAATAGCCATAAAGATAAAGAGCGTCTCCTCTAAACCTATAATCTTTGTAGTCCTTAACCAACCGACCAAGATATTTAATGGACATAGAATAATCAACTGCTGGTTCTGGAGGAAGTACCTGTATCTCCCCCCTAATAAATCGTCTATATTCTTTTTCATAAGATTCAGTGTCTTTTATAAGTTTTTGTGAAGATTCCTCAAAATAGAGTTTTCCGAGCCTATATAGTGCATCTGGGATGTATTCACTGTCTGGATAATCCGCAACGTATTTCTCAAAAGCCTTTATGCCGGCTGATCTATTAGCTTCCTCAAGCATTTCTATGTTCTCTACTTTTCCATCGTACTTTTCGTCCAGATCCAGCTTTTTTAAGTATTGTTTATTAACAACGATACTGTCTACTTCATCAACAAATTCATTGGCACCCTGATAAAAATCAACTTTAGCATCAGTAAATTCATCTGCCTCCAATTGATAATTAAGTAACGTACCAAGAACTGTTGTAATAACAAAAAGTCTTTTCATTGATCAAACCTTTTGTACTTGGAATCTAATTCATCGATATAACCTTGTTTCTGCTCTTGTATTTCTTTTATCTTTTTAGTTTGCCCTTCTTTTGTTTTCCAGTTTATATCTATTTTGCCCAATTGAGCCCTTAATCCTACATCATCCAGTCTTGCATTTATTCTTTTTATAAGCAGCTCAATATAGCTTTTTATATACTTGTTCATAAGGTTTCTCAATGCTACCAGTCTCAAGACTTCCTCTGGCAGGACCTGATCAACCCCTATTTCATCTGTCCTTTTTAATACAGAATAATACACGCTAAGATATCTTTTAAGATCGGTTTTTTCCTGATTATCAAGCCACTCCCTAAAACCGGTTGAATAATAATCATTGGTACCAAAAAGCACAAAATCAGTATTGGTAGCCAGGGATCTGGGCAATCCGTCAGATGTAGGATGGGAAACAACTTGTGTGAGATCATCGGACACCTTGAACCTACCGATCTGTTCTGCAAAACGTTTTTTTGTAAAGTTATAACTCGCTATAACTTCATTGAATATCTGTGAGGCTTCTTCAAATCTTCCCTTCTCCATATACATGTAACCCTGTAATGTTTTTAAGTTCATTAGATCAAAATCAGTAAGACTATCAAGTGAACGGCCTTCATCAATACTGGCCATAGACTTATATAGATTACTATTAACAAACGCCAGGGTCTCTAAATGCAATATAGCGTTATCATAATCCTTTAATGCAATAAAAACCCTCGCTGTTTCCTTTAAAGAATCGAGGTAATACGGAGACCACTGTGATATGGACTGATATTCAACAAGCGCCTTTTCATACCTCTGTGTTATCATAAAGAGCCTTGCCTTGCCAAGGATAGCCAGATCTTTTAGATCTTGGTTAACATGCTCACTATCTAGCTTTATTATTTGATCAAATAGTATTATCGCATCCTTATACTTCCTTGAAGTGCCAAGACTTGCAGCCTTTATATACAACACCTTGGGATAGTATGGAGTGTTAATATCAACTTTATCTAGGAACTTTAGTGCAAGAACGTTATTGCCTTCATGGAACAGGTACTTTCCAAGATTATATAAAACGGAATAATATGTCAGGTTGGCCGACCCAGAGATATCCTTAACACTATTTATAATATCCGCGAACAACCTCTTATCGCCGTTAATTTCTGCTATAGTTATAAGTCTATCCAGAGAATTGAAAGTATAGTCATCCTGAGAACTACTCTTTATCAATTCTTTGAAAAGATATTCTGCTTTAAAAAAATCTGAATTCAAGAACGCAGACTCTGCGACCCTAAAAAACGATTCTCTTGATACAGCTATATTTTGAGCTTTAGGTACTTCTTTAACATTAGTATTCTGTGACCATAAAGGCCAGCTGCTTACAAGAACAATTAAAACTATTAGCCGTGGCATCACTTTTCAACTTTCTCTTCAATAGTGTTAAGGGTCTTTTGTTCAAAATTTATTTCTGGACGATCCTTAAAAGGAGTAAATATTTTACCTTTCTCAAAACTTGTACCACTGACCACCGTCTTTTTACCGTTAGGCACAATGAACGAATATCGCCTTTGAACCCTTGCCCTAAAATCCTTCAAATAATCAAACAACCCTTCTGCATTACCTGCATATACCGCCTCAACAACGAGTTCATGATGTCCTGGTGCCACAAAGGAATTGAATATTGGATATGTTCTTGAATCGTTCTTATATAGATCATAGCCAGAATATACATTTTTACCGTCTAACATATATGTTAGCCTCAAAATATTAAATCTGGAGCTCATATCGTTAACATGCTGAACAGAAAGATAAGAGATCGGTTCTTCTTTATCGATACTGTCCTTTGTGACTTCTATGAGTTTCGATTTCGAGTCAACCACCTTGCTCTTTATTGATTCTATTTTCTCCTGGAGAGCCCTAATATCCATGCTTTTTATATTACTTACATCCTTTGGATCAACCTTGAACTTTTCAGAAGGTTCCAGTGGAGTATAAACTTGAACTGTTTTTTCCTCCGAAGTACTTTTTAGTTTTGTCTCCAGCTGAATCGGCTGTTCCTCGGCAGCCGGCAAAAACACGGCTGTAAACAATAGAACAACAATGGTAAGCGTTTTATATAAATTTAACATAACTTGTTATTCCTTTTACCACCTCTGTCCTTGAAAGTAACCTTCTAAATCTTACAAGAGGGATCCTTAGTTTAGCTCCTTCAGGGACCACGGCCTGACCCATAAAGACTTTCCTGGATAAAGCAGGATTGTATTGCTTAAGCTCTTCTTTGTCTACATCAAGCAACAACTCAAGTTGGGATATATTCATTGGTTGTACAGTGACTACAACACCATAATTGGATGGTTTAAAATATTTTATTTCATCAATATCAAAAATATCTTTATGGTTCTTCTCAACGTATAAGGCTGCAAGAAATTCAGCATAAAAGTTCTTTGATGCAAATCCGAATTTTTCCCCTTTATATTCCTTTATTATCTTAACAAGGTCTTTAGAACCGACCATATTGGTGGCTTTTTTCATTCCATACATCCCGTGGTTATATGCAGTCACGGCCAACGGCCAGCTTCCTCCAAGGTATTTGTAGCTGTTTTTAAGTAGTTTTGCAGCAGCTTGGGTAGAAAGAGCAGGATCTCTTCTCTCATCATAATCCTTCCTTACCTTCAAATATTCTCCACCAGTTCCTTTCATGAATTGCCATATACCAGAAGCTTCAGACTTGGATACTGCTGTAGTATCAAAATAGGATTCAACGAAGGGTATCCTTGTTAGCTCAACTGGTAGTTTGTCATTTCTGAAGTGAGATTCCATCTCCGGAAGATACTTTGAACTATACTGTAAGCCCTTCTTAAAACTTGAGGACTGACCCTTTTGAACCCTCATCCTTCCTGGCCTAGCAGCATTAAGGAATCTGTCATTTTCATGAACGTTGTTAAATTTTAAATAAACACTAGACAGGAACATATCTATATCTTGCGGCTTATCACTCATAGCGTTTAACTGCTTAAGTGCATCTCTATATTTTTTTTGGACGCTTATTACCCTACTATCTATTATTTCTTGTTTTATAGCGTCAGAAAAATAACTCATAGAATCTATATCTGAGGTATCTATTACCTCGTAAATTATATAATGGTCTGTATCATGAACAATTATATGGTTGGTGTCGTACTTTGAATAAACATCTATCCAAAAATCAACCGCTTTTTCCAATCCTTTAGGAATAGAAAAGTTATCACTAATAACACCATTGGCGGTATACTTTGATGTATAAGCAAACGTGCTCGATATACAAAGAGAAACAACAAGCGCTAATAAAGCCATACTATGGTAAACCCCTGCCCTACTTAATATTTTGCAGGATTTTACCTTCATAATCAAGTAATTTATGGGCGTTGGGGTCATTTGCTACAATAATAAAAGCGTAAACATGACCATCGCTGTAAAAATAACCCGCAAGGCTCCTAACCCCAGTGAGCGTACCCGTCTTAGCCCTTAATCTACCCTTAAATTCAGCTTCTTTTATTGATCTTCTTATTGTGCCATCAACGCCGGCAATGGAAAGACTATTAATGAACTCTGGGGCTATTTCAAAATCATTATAGACCCTTTCAAGGAAGGAAACAAAGCTCTTAGGTTTGGCCTTGTTGGACCTTGAATACCCAGATGCATTAACTATATTGAAATCCCGTTTATCAAGACCTTGTTTATCCAGATAATCTAGGACAGCATCTATAGCATCTTCGACGTCACACTTCTTCGATAATTTACAAGCCAAGGCTCTTATAGTCTGTTCAGCTATAAAATTATTGCTAAACTTATTCATTTCCATCATTATCTCGCTTAACCTTCGCGATTCTATATCAAAAAGTAAGTTTGTATCATCAGGAGCTGAACCCTTAATAACTTTACCTTTAAACTCTATGCCTCGCCATTTAAGGTGTAGCTTTAGAACATCCGCAAAGTATGAGATGGGGTCATCTATATTTCTGTACACCCATTTATTATTATAGGTAACATTGTTCAAATTGCCTGAAACGTTAATATTTGAACCAACCCTATTAATACTAACATCTGTCTGCATCTTTGAGCGCCTTGTTCTATCTTGTATCTCGTAATTTCCAATAGGTGGGTCGACTAAGAACCCAGGGTGTGCGCCAGAGACAATACTTAGTGCAATTGAGTTAAAATTAACCGATAAAGATGATATTCTTGCGCTATACGCCCTGTCATCCATTTCCTCATAAATTTCCGATGAAGGAAAAAGATTATCATCAAGAATAATATCAGAACCAATTGTCTTTATACCCAAAGCACTCAATCTATTTGCCAAATACCACATGCTCTCTGAAACAAATAATGGGTCCCCACCACCCTTTATGTACAAAGGCTTAGTAACAACACCTTGTTCTTCAGGTAACACGCCCAATACAGACGTTTTGAACCGAAAGTCTTGGCCTAATAATTTTATTGCTGCAGCCGTGATAAAAAGCTTGTTTACAGAAGCAATACTGAACAATTTATCCTGATTAAGAGCATAAAGCTCTTTTTTATCATTAAGATCATAAACATATATACCGACGTTATTATGTTTAATTTTTGCTTTTTTTATAAAGTTAATCACATCGTCAGTACCAGCATATAGGCTCGATGATAAAAAAAGAAACAAAGTAAGTATTACAGATATTTTTGTCGACATATTTTTACACCCCGAACAATACTAACAACCGTGGCATAAAAAGTCTATTACCTAGTGTGTCTCTGAAGTGCTGGATCTGGACGCCCAGATCGATCATTAATATCAATTTCTTGTATCCTGAGATTAAGACTTTCAACTACACTCACTATAAAGCGCCACCTCATCCTCAATAAACCATCTCCCTCTACCATCCCGTCAGGAGGATGCTCAAAAGGTGACGCCTCCATAAAGGCCTGGCCAGGCGCATTATCTATACCGGCAACGCCAGAACTTCTCACGATCGACATACTGACAAAATTACCGTCCCGGTCAAGAACAGCCTCAACCTCAGTTATATAATCCTTTTTGCCAAGATTTTCCCTTATATCCGGTCTTGTTCTTATAAAATCAGTAACATATCTGTTCCATAAATAAACTACAGCATCTTCTACTCTCTTATAGAACGAAAAATAGATGAACTCTGATGTGTTTAAAATAGTATAATCACCAGAGGCAACACCTGGCAAATAATCATAGTTAGTAGACTCTCCATATTCATCACCATCGCTGTTAGTTTTTTTAGATCTACCATTTTGACGGTTCTTTTTCTTATCAAGATACTCTCCTATAGATTTTTGTAGATCCTGCTCAACTATATACTGCACTTTGGGAATCCTATTCTTTGGACGACCCCAAAGCCTTGCCTGCATCTCTCTTTCTACCCGTCTGTTTACCTTTCCAAGATATCTTGCATCCGGGTTATCTTCTTTATCTCCCTCGTAACCATCATCCAGACCTATGATTTGTCGATAATT
>CAYVOB010000030.1:0-13370 GCA_964452945.1 uncultured Bdellovibrionales bacterium | reverse complement strand
GACTAAGGCTATAGAAGTTGGTCCAGGAAAAGTCCTGGCCGGACTTTGCGGCAAGATATCTAAAAGTTTTGAATGTATGTCTATGGACAGCGTGGAGGATCTACATGGATTTGGGTGTTAAGGGAAGAACAGCTTTAATAACAGGCGGTGGCAGAGGTATAGGCGCTGCTATTGCAGAAAATCTTGCAAGGGAAGGCGTTAACATAATCATTACTGATATAAATGAGAGTAATGCTACAGCTACGCTGGAGAACATAAAAAAACACGGGGTTAAGGGAGTTTTCTATCACATGAACGTTGCCGATTCCAATTCCGTGAATGATTGTATAGGCAAAATACAGGCGGACGGACTTGGTATAGACATACTGGTCAATAACGCCGGTGTTACCAGGGATAACTTTTTGGTGAGAATGAAGGAAGAGGATTGGGACCTGGTACTTAATATCAACCTTAAGGGTGTGTTCAATTGTACCAAAGCGATAACCCCGATAATGATGAAGTCAAGATGGGGAAGGATAATAAACATCAGTTCCATAGTCGGTGTTATGGGTAATAAGGGTCAGACAAATTATTCGGCTTCAAAAGCAGGCATGATCGGCTTTACAAAATCTTGTGCGCACGAATTTGCTTCCAGGAATATCACTGTGAATGCGATAGCGCCGGGATTCATAGTTTCTGATATGACGAACGTATTGAGTGAAGCAGTTCAGAAGGATTTTATGTCAAAGATACCTTTGGCAAGATTTGGTTCTGCTGATGAGATAGCAAATACCGTTAGCTTTTTAGCTTCCGAAAAGGCGGCTTACATAACTGGTCAGGTTATAAATGTTAACGGCGGCATGTTAATGTAGTTTATAAAATATAAGGAGGAGAGTTAAAATGGCATCACTTGAAGACAGATTAAAAGGGATTATCGTAGACCAACTAGGTGTTGAGGCAGAAAAGGTGACAGCGAATGCATCTTTCATAAATGACCTTGGCGCAGACTCTTTGGACATCGTTGAGCTCGTTATGGCTATGGAAGAAGAATTCGACCTTGAGATCCCAGACGAGGACGCAGAGAAGATAAAGACAGTTGGCGACGCTACTAATTACTTGAAAGCACACAAAGGTTAATTCCAATTTATGACGGTCGGGGCGCATAAAAGGCGCCCCCACTGTTTTTTTGTCCGAAAAAACATTAAGAGGAGATAAGAGTTATGAGTTCAACAAGAAGAGTAGTTATAACGGGCATGGGCGTAGTAACTCCGTATGGTACAGAGCTTAATCACTTTTGGAATTCAATTGTGGAAGGTAAATCCGCAATATCAAATATAACAAAATTCGACGTTACAGATTACGCTGTAAAGATAGCAGGCCAGATGCCGGAGATGAACTTGGATGAATATATAGAGCCTAAAGAACAAAAAAAGATGGACCCTTTTATCCATTACGGGATAGTAGCGGCCACCCTTGCTATAAAGGATTCTGGACTTACTTTTGATGAAAAGATGAAAGATCGTTGCGGTGTTTTTGCGGCGAGCGGTATTGGCGGTCTTTTGACCATACAAGATAATCATCAAAAATTGGTCGAGAAAGGTCCAAGAAGGATCTCTCCCATGTTCATACCAATGGTCCTTTCTAACATGCTCCCTGGGCACGTTTCTATGAAGTTTGGTCTAAGAGGACCTAATTTGAGCATAGTTTCTGCATGCGCGAGCGGTGCACATTGTATAGGCCACGCTGCAGCGACTATAGTTGAGAATAAGGCTGATTTTATGATCGCTGGAGCCGCAGAAGCAGCAGTATGTGAACTTGGCATAGGTGGTTTTGCAGCAATGAGAGCTCTTTCTACAAGGAATGATGAACCTACAAAGGCAAGTCGCCCTTGGGACAAGGATAGGGATGGTTTTGTATTGAGCGAAGGTGGAGCATTCGTAGTCTTGGAAGAATATGAACACGCAAAAGCTAGAGGAGCAAAGATATATTCAGAGATCGTTGGATATGGACTTACAGCGGATGCATTCCATATAACCGCTCCTGACGAGACCGGAGCCGGTGCAAGAAGATGTATGGAGATCTCTGTTCAGGATGCAAAGATATCACCAGATAAGATAGGATACATAAATGCCCACGGTACTTCCACTCCGCTGGGCGACATTGCAGAGATAAACGCCATAAAAGGCGCTTTCAAGAACTCTCTAGATAAAGTGAATGTATCTTCTACCAAGTCCATGACCGGTCACTTTTTAGGTGCTGCAGGAAGCTTAGAGGTGGTCATCACAACCCTTGCATTAAAGAACGGAGTGATCCCTCCGACAATAAACCTCGATAACTTGGATGAAAAATGTACTGGTGTTAACCTAACACCTAACGTTGCTGTTAAAAAGGACCTTGAATATGCATTGAGCAATTCATTTGGTTTTGGCGGAACGAACTGCTCTGTTGTGTTGAAAAGAATATGAAGATAGTAATAGCGTCCGATCATGCTGGATTTGATCTAAAATCCACAATAGTAGATCACCTTAAAAAGCAGGGGATAGAAGTACTGGACCTTGGTCCCGATACTGCTAAGAACTCCGTCGATTACCCTGACTATGCAAAAAAGGTAGCAGAAAAAGTTCTATCAGATAAATGTTGCGGCATTCTAATTTGCGGTACCGGCATAGGCATGTGTATTACTGCAAACAAGTTCAAGGGAATAAGGGCTGCAAATACAAACGATATCTTTTCTGCGAAAATGGCAAAGCGCCACAACAACGCTAATATTATTTGTTTGGGCAGCAGGATAGTGGGTAAGGGACTTGCCGAGGATATAGTAGACACATGGATATCCGAGGAGTTCGAGGGCGGACGCCACCAAGCAAGACTTGATAAGATATCTTAAACAGGGGGAAAAACACATGTGGTTCGAAGACGTAAAAAAACAAGATAAAGAGATCTATGATGTAATGATGGACGAGCTCCATCGTCAGGAATATGGGCTGGAACTTATAGCTTCCGAGAACTATGTAACACCTGCAGTAATGGAAGCGATGGGTTCTATACTTACAAATAAATATGCAGAAGGTTATCCTGCAAAAAGATATTATGGCGGTTGTGTTAATGTAGACAAGGCAGAGAACCTTGCGATAGAGAGAGTAAAATCACTTTTTGGATGTGAACATGCTAACGTTCAGCCTCATAGCGGCTCGCAGGCTAATATGGCCGTATATATGACCTGTATCCAGCCTGGTGACACTATTCTTGGAATGAATCTAAGTCATGGCGGACATCTTACTCACGGAAGTCCGGTCAACTTTTCAGGTTTTCTTTATAAGGTACATGCATATGGTGTAAGACAGGACGATCAGACCATAGATTATGATATGGTCAGGTCCCTTGCACATGAACATAAACCTAAAATGATAGTGGCTGGAGCGAGCGCATATCCTAGGACAATAGATTTCAAAAAATTCAGGGAAATAGCGGATGAGGTCGGTGCAAAGGTTATGGTGGACATGGCCCACATTGCAGGCTTGGTCGCTGCCGGGTTACACCCAAGCCCTGTTCCATATGCTGAGTTCGTTACATCGACCACGCACAAAACATTAAGAGGGCCAAGGGGCGGTCTTATCCTATGTAAGGAAGAGTTTGCAAAAGCACTTAACAGCAAGATCTTCCCTGGTACACAAGGCGGACCTTTGATGCATGTAATAGCCGCTAAAGCGGTCGCCTTTAAGGAAGCGCAAACACCTGAGTTCAAAAAATATCAGGAGCAGGTAGTAAAGAACGCTAAAAAACTGGCAGAGACCTTAAGGGAAGAAGGTTTAAAACTTGTAAGCGGCGGGACAGATAACCATCTTATGTTGGTTGATCTTTCTGGAACAGAAGTTACAGGCAAGGATGCAGAGAACGCACTTGGAATGGCGGAAATTACAGTTAATAAGAACACTGTTCCTTTTGAAACAAGATCACCTTTTATAACCAGTGGAATAAGGATAGGAACTCCCGCTATTACCACCAGAGGGATGAAGGAAAAAGAGATGGTGGTTATAGGTAAGATGATAGCGAGTGTTATCCATAATATTAAGAACGACGCTGTTATAAAACAGACTGCTAAGGAAGTAAGAGCTCTTTGCGAGGCTTTTCCTTTGTACAAAGGCGTTATTTTTTAGGACTTAACCTTTTATGACTAAAAGAAGAAAGAGCCGTGAACTTGCGTTCAAACTATTCTATGCACTTGAGCTCTCTGGCGATTCCAAAGCTTCTGTGCTGGAAAAGTTCTCCGCTGTTACAGATACAGAGGAAAAAGAAGTGAACGAGTATGCTCTTTCTGTTTTTAACTGGGCTACGGATATGACAGAGGAACTAAATACTGTAATGCCCGGTATCATATCCAACTGGTCAATGGCACGAGTATCCAAGGTGGATAAGAGCCTTATATATCTTGCCTGTGCAGAGATAAAAAAAGGTGGCGTCCCTGTAAATGTAGTAATGAATGAGTACATAGAGCTTGCAAAAGCTTTTGGGGACACGGATTCCCCTTCTTTTGTTAATGGTGTTGTTGATTCGTGGTATAAAAGGTCTTAAATACGGAGGGGTATTTATGGCAGTAAAAAAACGCAGGAAGCTTTATGTGGTCGATGAACCTTTCCAAATGAGGTATTCTTTATTACTGGGGATATCTACTTTTATTGTTTGTCTTGTTATAAGCATTATTCTTTATTCTCACGTAAGCTCTATGGATGCTTTGATAGTCAATTCCGGTATTGGTATTAATCCGGAAGCCTTAACGGTGCTCTCTTACCAAAAGAAACTATTACTTGTAAAGATCAGTGCGGCTACTGTGATCATAACGCTTATTATGTTCCTTGTCGGTGTTGTTATTTCCAACAGGATAGCTGGCCCGGTGTTCTCTATAAGAAGATCTTTGCAGGGGATCTTTAAGAAGGGCGATTTTTCTGCACGTTTTAAGATCAGAGAACATGATGAACTAAAGGACCTGGTCTCAGACCTTAACAAAGCCATGGAAAGGCTGGACCTTGAGCACTGCAAAACTTCTCAAAAGTGAACTTTATTTTACTTCTATCTTGAGATCTTTTATCTTGTTCATCTTTACATATTCTTCGATGTAAGCGTCTTTTACCAAGTTTGATCTTTCTTTTGCAAGTTCCAGGCCCCTATCCCAAGCAATTTTTATAGCCGACCTTGAGATAAAGAAACCATTGAACTCTATGAGCTTGGATGTTCTTTTGGCCTCTCTTGTTGTTCCATTAGCGAGGTCCCAATATTTTTGACGAAGATTTTCCACGACGAGGTATTCTAGTACCTTTACTGGGTTGTTTGGGTCTTTGGTAAAAGCATTCTTGATGTTAATGGCGATGCCCTTTTCGTTGTGAGCGAATAATTTTTCGAATTCATTAGGGCCTAGTTTTCCACCTTTCAGGACATCCTTTAATTTTTCATTGCTGGTCAAAATATATTGAGGAAACTCACGAGAAGTTATTTTTTCCAAAAGACCGGAAGATCTTTCTGAAAGCAGCTGTATATTCTCAACGTATAAGGGGTTGTTAATTACAGTAACGTCGTTCAGTATCTTGTAGAGCCAAACATTACATAATTCAAGGTCATTGGTGCACATGTTGTAATTAGGTTCTTTGGTCTTTAGATCTAGTTCCACTGATTCTAAGACTTGTGAGATGAGGCCTTTTGTCCCATCCTGTTTATCCAGCATAAGCTCTACGGAGCTTGTTTCGTTCTTGAGTTGTTCCCTTGCTACCTTGATATCGAATTGTGCTAATAAACTAGTTGAGCCAAGCACCAAAAATACTGTTGTCAAAAACTTAACAGAACGCATGAGGGCCTCCTAATTGTAGTTTTTATCAAGTGGGGCCTTTATACCATTATTTACTTATGTAATGCAATGAGATAGCCCCCTTTTTGGGCCGGTAGAAAGGAATAACATATTGATATTAAAGGATTTTTAAAAAACTAAAGTATTTGAAAATTTTTCCGATAAGCTAGCCTATGAAGAAGCTAAGCGGTGTCATTATTGGACTCATGTTGTTTGGATCTTTGGCTTACACCTACTACTATTGCTGCAGGAACAGCAATTCTATGAATGTTGATATAACAAAGGGCTGTGTTCTACCTGCACGCAGCTTTGCCTCCGTCAATAAATAAACTGATTGCCTCGGTATGGTGCATGAATTAATATGGCCAGCAAATGGACAAACACGTTCCAGTTCTCAAGGATGAATGTATAGAACTTTTAAATATAAGGGATGGAGCGGTGTATGTTGATTGTACTGCCGGCAGAGGTGGTCACGTTGCAGCGATCCTTAAAGTGGCACCCAAGGCGATAGTTGTAGCCATAGATAAGGATCCGCTAAATGCGGAGTATCTTGATCAAAGGTTCAAGGACAGTAACGTTGTTGTTGTTAATGCTGACTACAAGGACCTTGATGACATACTTTCTTTCCATAATATAAAGACGGTGGACGGTGTGCTTTTGGACCTCGGTTTTTCCAGTATACACGTCGATGATGCAGAACGCGGTTTTAGTTTTTCAAAGAACGGGCCTTTGGACATGCGTTATAACAGGTCTCAAGACCTTACCGCAGAGATCGTGGTTAACGAATACGATGAACAGGCCCTAAAAAGGATAATAAAGGATTATGGAGAGGAACCTTTTTACAACAGAGTGGTCCAGGCGATCTTGGGATCTAGAGAAAAACAAAGGATCAAAACAACATTTGAATTAAAGAGGATAATAAATGCAGCGATACCTTTTAAAGGCTGGGCCCCTAAAAAAATAGACTCGGCCACCAAGACCTTTCAGGCCCTAAGAATAGAGGTTAATTCAGAACTCGACTCGTTAAGGACCGTCCTTGATAAGTTTTTATCACTGCTTAATGTGGGCGGGCGGATCTGTGTTATCACTTTTCACAGCCTTGAAGACAGGATGGTAAAGACCAAATTCAATCAAGAGGCTAACCCTTGCACTTGTCCAAAGGGTCTTGTTCAATGTGTCTGTGGTAAAAAACCAAGGCTTAGTGTTATAACAAAAAAGGCCATTATTCCTGGCGAAAATGAAATTACCTTGAATCCTCGTGCAAGAAGTGCAAAACTTAGAGCAGCAGAAAAACTTAAGGAGTGAGTGACTTGTTCGACAGAAGAAGAAGATTAAAGTTCCTGTTCATAATTTTTATAGGCTTAATGGGATATTTGTGGATATATCTACAGGTCATATATTCCGGTATAACCCATAGACGCCTTTTAGAACAAAGAACGGTCGTCCTTAATAAACATAATGACCTAAAAATAGATTACAGCGATATGACCTCGCCTAGGAATATAGAAAAATATGCTATAGAGAACCTTGGTCTTGTTAATCCGTCAGAAAAACAATTTAGATATATAAAATAGGTGAACATGGATAATGGTAAAAAAAGGATCTTGATGGTTTTTGGCGCTGTAAGTATTGCGCTGATAATGGTCTTGATCGCAGTGTTAAAACTGCAGCTGTTCCCAAATCCCAAGACGGTGGAGCTTGCAGGGCAGTACATGGATGTTAAGGATATACCACCCAAAAGGGGTGATGTTCTTGACAGGAAAGGAAACCCTATTGCTATAACCGTCGAGTATGACAGGCTCTGCGTTGACCCCACAGAGATCAAAGATAAGGAAAAATTGATCCAGATACTTAGTAAAGAACTGGGAATGAGTGTGACTGAACTAAAGCCCAAGATATATCCGAGTGATCCTAATAAGAGATATGTAAAGATAAAGAACGTCCTTACTAGAGAAGAAAGCAGAGCACTAAAGGCACAGATCGCAAAGCCAAAGGACTTTGGCCTTATTTTTGAGCCTGTGCCAAAACGTTTTTACCCGAATAAGAGCCTTGCTTCGCACATAATAGGTTTTGTTGACGGGGCTGCTAACGGCTCTGATGGTATAGAAAAACACTATGATGAATATCTAAAAACAGCCGGTTCCAGGATACGCTATCAAAAAGATAACAAAGGTAATCCTATATATTCCGACTCCAAACCCGAATTCCTTTCAAGATCAAAAGACAACGTGGTCTATCTTACAATAGACAGCGATATACAATATCAAATAGAAAGGACACTTAGGGCTACAGTGGAAAAATGGAATGCTGCCAGCGGAACCGTAATGGTCATGGATCCTCACAACGGCGAGATAATAGCGTTAGCAAATTATCCTGATTACGATCCGAATGAATTAAAAGAGTCTGCCGGTTTTTCCATGAGGAATAGGGCGATAACGGATATCTTTGAACCAGGATCCACTTTCAAGATAGTGACGGCAGCTCTAGCCTTAAAGAACAAGGTCACGGACCTTAAAGAAAAATTTTGGGATGAGAACGGGCTTTTTATCGTCAGTGGTAAAAAGATAAGAGAAGCAAAAGGACACGATTATGGATGGTTGACCATCAGGGAAATAATCTCAAAATCCAGTAATATAGGCTCCGCAAAATTAGGTTTAAAGATAGGCTACAGCAACTTCATAAAAGGAATAGATGAATTTGGCTTTGGCCAAAAGACCGGCGTAGATCTTCCCGGTGAGGTCTCCGGAATGGTGCAAAGGAAAGGCGGTCCGGTGGAACTCTCCAATATGGGTTTTGGTCAGGGAATTTCTGTTACAGCGATGCAGATGGCCAGGATGTATTCCATAATAGCTAACGGTGGATATGATGTAACACCACATATAGTAAAAAAAATAGTCAGTAAGGAGGGAGAAGAGATCCTTGCTTCCCCTGACGATGCAAAAGGGGATTCGCTTATCCCTACAGACATAGCAAAGACCCTTGGTGACATGTTGAGGTCTGTGGTTGAAGAAGGTACGGCTACCGGGACGGATATCTCCGGCTTTGACGTGGGTGGTAAGACTGGTACGGCTCAAAAGCCTGTCAGGGGTGGTTATTCCAAGGATAAATATGTCGCCTCATTCATGGGTTTTTTCCCTGTATCAGATCCAAAGTACACTTTGTTGGCTATAATAGATGAGCCTAAGGGAAGTTATTATGCTGCAGCGGTAGCTGTTCCTTTGTTCAAGAACGTTGCCAACATCCTTATACAAAATACGGATGTAAGTTCCGTAAAGGAAGAGGACAAAGCCAAGCCCGAGCCCAAAAAAGAGGTAGTTGTAAAAGAGGCAAAGACGATTGTAAGTAAACCCATATTATCTGGCGACCCCAACACGGTGCCTAACCTCAGTGGTATGACCCTTAGGGATGCACTAAGGTCACTTTCAGGAAAATGGAAGGATATAAAGGTTTCCGGGACAGGCAGGGTGGTGCGTCAAATTCCGGCTCCAGGGCCTAAAAACCCCGACGAACAGGTTATTTCCATCTGGCTTGAGTAAATTAACAATGGAATCTTTGTTAAAATATTAATAGAATCCATAATATGTTCACCATATCGGAACTTAAAACAGTCCTTACAAATGCAGAGTTCGTTAACGAGGGCTTGGACGTAACAATATCCAGCGTCGAGCATGATACCAGAAGGATAAAATCAAAAAGTCTTTATGTTGCCATTAAGGGTGAGAATCTTGATGGTCATGACTTTGTGATAGACGCTATGAATAAGGGTGCTGTAGCCTGTATCTGTGAACGAAAAGTCGCCAATGCAACTATAACCCAGATAATAGTCAAAGATAGTGTTAAGGCTTATGGTGAACTAGCGCGATACTGGCGTAACAGGATAAAATATCCTGTATTGGGTCTTACCGGCTCTAATGGCAAGACCACGACCAAAGATCTTATCTACACTATACTATCTAAAAAATTCAGAACGGTAAGGACGCTTGGGAATTTCAACAATCTGATAGGAGTTCCTTACACCATACTTGGCTTCCCGCTAGACGCTGAATGTGCTGTGGTTGAGATGGGCATGAATGCACCTGGTGAGATCGCAAGCCTTTCAAAGATAGCAGATCCAGACATCGCACTTATTACCAACATAGGAAGGGCTCACATAGGTAGGCTTGGTTCCATAGAGGCTGTTGTTAGTGCAAAGACGGAACTGTTTGACTACATGTTGAAAAAGAACGGGGCTTTTTGTCTTAACATGGATGATGAAAGGATAAATAACTGGGCAGACGTGAACAGACCCCAAAAAGTTATAAGCTACTGTTACACCGATGACGATGCCAAGGAATGTTCCTCGCATATATGTGTGAAAGCCCTTTCTTCAAGCGGTAGATCACAAGAGTTCAGGGTCTATTGCAGCAAGACCGGTGAGGAGATATCCGGAGAAATAAAAATTGCCGGTTCGCACAACCTAAATAACGTATCCGCAGCTATAGCAGCTGCCGTGTTCTTGGGTATGGATGTAAAGTCATGCGTAAAGGCTTTAAAGGATTTTGTCCCTCCTGCCATGAGGTCCAATATAGTGAAAAAGGACGGTATTACCTATATCGTCGACTGCTATAATGCAAATCCTGATTCCATGATCGCGGCCATAAGATCGCTGGAGATGGTAAAGGAGGCCTCAAGAAGAGTAGCCGTGGTAGGAGATATGCTGGAACTTGATGGGATGGAGAAAGAATTGCATAAGGAGGTCGGACTTGCTTTGGCAGAGAATAAATTCGATCTTGTATATGCGATAGGTAACTATGCAATCAATTATCGCGAAGGATTTGAATCCTTCAGCGGTAATAAGGGAAGGCTTTTTACTTATTCCAGTGAAGAGATGCAAAAACTTAGATCAGAGCTTTTTTCCTCATTAAGGAATGGGGATTATGTCCTTGTGAAAGCATCAAGGGGATCAAAGCTGGAGCTAGTGTTCGATAAATAAAGAAACAAGGGGGATCACATGCTTTATCATCTTTTTTATGCCATATCTAACGACGTTACGTTCTTTAACGTATTTAGATATATTACGTTCAGGGTTTTTCTTGCCGGGGGTACAGCTTTTGCATTAAGCCTGTTCCTTGGTCCCTGGTTCATAAGGAAGATGACAAAATCACAGATCAAACAGGTTGTCAGGAGCGATGGTCCTGCAAGCCATTTGAAAAAGGCAGGAACACCGACGATGGGAGGAGGACTCATACTGGTTTCTATAGGCGCAGCTGTTCTGTTGTGGGCTGACCTTACTAATCCACATATCTGGATGCTTCTTTTTGTAATGACGTTCTTTGGGCTCATAGGGTGGATCGATGATGCACTTAAGATATCCAAACAGAATACCAAGGGTATAGGTGGCAACAGAAAGATCATCCTGCAATTTTTAGGAGCACTGGTGTTCGTTGTTTTTATGTTGCTTTATAGCGATCAGGATTACACCTTAAAATTCCCTTTCTTTAAAAAACTTACTTTGGACCTGTGGTACTTTTTTATACCGTTCACGATGCTGGTTCTCGTGGGTGCTTCCAATGCAGTGAACCTTACTGATGGACTGGACGGATTGGCCATAGGCCCTATTATGATAACAGCAGCAACGTTCCTTCTGCTCTCTTATTTTTCAGGTAACTATAAAATAGCAGAATACCTGCAGATACCATTCGTAAAGGGTACCGGAGAAATAGCCATTTTTTGTAGTGCTATAGTAATGTCTGGCCTCGGGTTTTTATGGTTCAACACCTACCCTGCGCAGGTTTTTATGGGTGATGTCGGGGCCTTATCCCTGGGTGCCACACTGGGAGCCATAGCGGTTTTTACTAAAAACGAGATTTTATTAGTTGTAATTGGTGGTGTGTTTGTGTTAGAAGCTATTTCCGTTATGGTTCAGGTCGTTTCCTTCAAGATGACGGGAAAGAGGATCTTCAGGATGGCTCCTCTTCACCATCACTATGAGTTGAAAGGATGGGCAGAACCAAAGGTTATAGTCAGATTCTGGATCGTCTCTATCGTACTGGCTATAGCCAGCTTAGCAACGCTCAAGCTTAGATAGAGGAGGGACGTTAGCTCTATGATAAAATTGAAAGGCAAGGAAGTAGTTGTAGCCGGTCTGGATAAATCAGGCATAGGCGCAGTAAAGTACTGTCTATCAAAAGGTGCCAATGTTACCGTCGTAGATCTTAGGAACAGGCTTGAAGTCCAGAAGGCAATAAACCTTCTTAAGGACCTTGAGTTCAAGACGGAATTTGGAAGATATAATCCAAAGACCTTTCTTGATGCAGACCTTGTTCTCTATTCAATGAAGACAAAGCACGATGACAGGGTCTTGAGCCAGGTTAAGGACAAAAAAGTCCCTTTAAAGACCGAATATGAATTCACTTCAGAGCTTATTACAAAACCCGTTATCTGCGTTACCGGGACTAATGGAAAATCCACTACAGCGATACTTCTTGCCGAGATGTTAAAGCATGCAGGTAAAAAAGCATACGTTACGGGACATATAGGTAAATCAATTTATGAGTTCCTAATGGACGAGGATAAGTATGATGCCCTCATCCTGGAACTTGATGCTGATTATTTCAAGTTCGCACAGAATTTCAATTTTGAGACAGTTATACTATTGAACCTTACCGACGAAAAACTTATAGAAAGGGCTGATTCCTGGCAGACATTTGCAGATCACATCCGCTTTTATACGGATTTTATTTCTGCTGTTTCAAAGGACAAGACCCTTGTGTATTCCAGGGACTGTGAGAATGTTTTCACCGTCGTAAGTAACACAAAGTCAAAGGGCGTACCTTTTTCTATGAACTTTGATTCTGATGATGTGGCTAATTACAAGCATGGTGCCGTATACATAAAGGGAGCCGACCTGATCTTCAAAGGAAGCAAAGGCGAAACGATCTATCCACTGGATAAGATGAAATTAAAAGGCGAGTTCAACAAAGAGAACTTGATGGCCTCTGTTTTTATTGCCAAAAAGTTCGGTATCAAGGATGAATCCATAAATTATGTCATTAATAACTTTGCAGGTGTTGAACACAGACTTGAACTCGTTCAAAGAAAAAATGATGTGGTATTTTATAATGATGCAAGGGTTAGTACCGCAAAAGGTCTCATAAGGTCCTTATCCAGTTTTGATAAACCGGTGATCCTTATTGCCGGAGGAAAGGATAGGGGCGAAACCTATGATGAACTTGCTCCAACAATAAAGAACAAGGTTAAGACCCTTATACTCCTTGGAGAGTCCAAGGAACGTATGAACAGGACCATAGGGGACTGCACCCAGACCTTTATAGTAGGAACTTTTGAAGAAGCCGTAGTTATGGCCTACCAAAAATCCCAGCGAGGCGATATAATACTGTACTCGCCGGGGTGTTTGCCTTCGGAGAATTTTACTAAGATAGAGGAGAGGGGAAGGCACTACAAGGACCTTATAAATACTTTCTAACGATCGACTTTTAGCGCCTGACTTTTTATTAATTTGGAAAAAGATACTTCTAATAGAGTGGATTATCTACTTTGGGCCCTGGTTCTCCTT
>CAYVOB010000029.1:0-13406 GCA_964452945.1 uncultured Bdellovibrionales bacterium | reverse complement strand
CATGTACTGACCGCCAGAACAAGAAGCATCTTCTGTTGCAAAACTAACACCTTTGTAGGCGTTTATGTTGATGGTGCCGTCCGAACAAAAACTTGTTTGTGGGGCAGCCGGCTCACAGAAAGGAGCAATAGGGTCATCAGAGATATCACCGCTATCATTATCATTATCGCAACAGCCACAACAGCCACAGCCACCTCCGGTGCCTCCACCTGTTGAGTTGGCATTATAATAGTAGGCAAGATCTTCATTTTGTCTGCATGAAGACGCTACTACCAGGACCAATGTGGTCAATACTGGAACCAAGTATTTTAGTTTTTCTTTCATGGTGCCCCCTAATACGTACAACGCAACACTTTTATATGATACATTATAACAGCTAACTCTAGTTTTGTCAAGTTAAATCCTGCTTTTATATCCATAACTGTCCATTCTTATCGGAACTATTTAAAAATACTTGACCTTAAACCTTTGAGGTTCTAGCCTAAAGGCCCTTAACACCTCAAAAACAAAGGAGTTTATTAAAAATGCCCAACCAGGATCGCCGCCGCACAAAAAGGTGGTTGCCTAAAGCAATAGAACTTGCCTTGACACCACACCTACACAAAAAGATCAAATTTAACACTGTTGTTAACGACCTATTCGCCGGTACCACCGTAGGTATAGTTGCATTGCCTCTAGCCATGGCCTTTGCCATAGCTTCCGGTGTAAGCCCGGAAAAAGGCTTGTTCACAGCGATAGTGGCTGGTTTTTTGATCTCCGTACTCAGCGGCAGCAAGTTCCAGATAGGCGGCCCTACAGGCGCATTCGTAGTAATAATATACGGAGTGGTACAGCGTCATGGTTACGAAGGTCTTGTTGCGGCAACCTTGCTGGCAGGATTGTTCTTGATAATATTCGGATTGTTAAGGATAGGCTCTTTTATCAAATACATCCCTCACCCTGTTACGACTGGATTTACGTCCGGGATAGCTCTCCTTATACTATCTACACAAATTAAGGATTTTTTTGGCTTACCTATAAAGAATGTCCCTTCTGAATTTGGGGATAAATGGTTACTGTTCTTTAAGACCTTCCCAGATTTTGATCACAATGTGCTGATAGTTGGATTGGTTACCGTACTTATAATATTCATCGTCAGGAAAACATATCCAAAGATCCCGGGACAATTCGTTGCTGTATTACTGTCGGCGTTGGTCGTCTGGTATTTCGGCATGGATATAGACACCATAGGTTCAAAATTTGGTGGTATACCTAATCACCTCCCAAGTTTTAGCATTCCTCATATAAAACTGATGACTTTTAAGATGGTCATCCCTGATGCGATCACTATAGCTCTATTGGCTGCAATAGAATCACTGCTGTGCGCAGTCGTTGCTGACGGTATGACCGGAGATAAACACTATTCCAATACCGAGCTTGTAGGACAAGGCGCTGCCAACATAGGAGCTGCACTTTTTGGTGGCATACCGGCGACCGGAGCCATAGCGAGAACAGCTACCAGTATAAAGGCTGGTGCAAAAACCCCTCTGGCAGGAATAGTGCATTCCATAGTTGTCCTCTTGTTCGTAGCCCTTATGGCACCTTTAGCGTCTTACATACCCTTGGCAAGTCTTGCAGGAATACTCGTCGTGGTCTCATGGGACATGAGCCAAGCAAGGATATTCACAAGGATGTTCCGTGCACCAAAGAGCGACCTTGCGGTAATGCTGTTAACGTTCACACTCACAATAGTAACTGACCTCACCGTAGCTGTGCAGTTCGGAATGATACTAGCCGCAGTTCTCTTTATGAAGAGAATGAGCGATGTCACAAAGATGGAAAAAGTTGACCTTATCTACGATGCTGAAGATGTAAATGATGAGGATGACAAAGAATCCATAGAGAACATACAGGTACCAAAAGGGGTGGAGATATACGAGATCAATGGACCTTTCTTTTTTGGCGTAGCAGATAAGTTCAGCGATGAACTTGGAAGACTGGAGGCAAATCCTAAAGTTATCATAATAAGAATGCGCTACGTTCCAGCGATAGATGCTACAGGGATCTTCGCCTTAGAATCATTCATAACAACATCAAAAAAACATGGCACTCAGGTAATATTATCAGGTGTAAAAAGGATGCCCCGCAGGATCTTAATAAAGATGGGAGTAGCAAAACTCATCGGGACAAAGAACATAACGGACCATATAAGCAGCTCGATCGCACGGGCAAAACACTTATTGGCAGCTCAAAAACACACTTTGTAATCTGGAGTTTCACAGCGTCGTTTACCGAGTATACGATGATCTTTTTGTACAATAGCTTTGCCTACTATGTCCTTTCCCCTGCCCTTTTCCCTTTGTGCGAACATAGAGGACGAGTTGAACCTATCAACTGAGATGGCAACATGGAAAATAAGACTGGATAAGATCACAAGTGCTGCAAAGATCCTCCAAGATCTTTTTTCAAAGTGCCGACCCCAGCAATAGAAAGCATATATGGAAACAACTGGGAACAATAAATAAAAAGTATGCGCAGAAGGTCCCTTTACAGAGAATAAAAAGCTGAGATACGATATCAATATAAGTACAAGTAAAGAGTACCTTATAAAGTTCCACCCCCTTAAAGTATTCTTTCTAAAGAACTCATATAAAAGAGACAGCGGTTGGGCAAACCCGACCAAAAGACCAAAGGCTACAAAAGGAGCAGCCCACAGGTTCCTTGTTACAAAAGCAAGCCTTTCCGTTGTGTTCGGGCCTATAAAACGCGGGACCTCAAAGCTTGCAAAGGAAAGGACCTTAAAAAGTACGTCCACCGGTTTTAACAGGTTGGCAGAATTAAATAATATGTTCTGCTCCGTCCCACCTGTACCAAGAAGACCAAACTTCACGAAGGTCGGCACTATCAGGCACAGCATCGGTATGGAGCCAAGCAAAAAGAACAATGCATCAACCAAAACTGTTCTATATGGCCTTGCATTGATAATAAACACATAAGCAAGCACTGGAAGAAGTAAAACCCAGGAAAGATGCAATTGGTATATCCAAAAGAACCCAAACCCCATCATAAAGAACGCCCAGCGCTCTTTTATAAGACCAAGTTTTATACTCGGTACAGTTTCCAAAGCAGCCACAAAGAACACGACTGCCCCAAAAAGTATGTATGAAGGATTTATTACACTCGTTGAAAAGTTCATTGTCCACGGACAAAAAAGCAACCATCCCCATACTATCCATTCAGGGGCCTTGGTCAACCTTACACAATACCAGGACAGCAAACACAACGAAGATAAAGAAAGGATATTCAACAATACATACGGAGCCTGGGCGGCCTCATATATATAGAACGGTATACCGACCAATAATGCCTGGAGTGCACCTGTTATTTGTGAATGAGTATAAACAACGTCGGGACCAAAATAAGGCCACTGTCCCGTTATAAAGAATTTTAGTCCAAGAAGATATATCTGCAGTTCGTCCTCGAACCAGAATTCCGAACAAAGACCAAAACCAAGCCTTATGGCAAAAGCAATAATAACGAACAGAAATATTTTTTTGGACATCTTACAGGGATATTATCACAAAAAAGCCGATCTTGCCTCCATCACAAAATTTTGTACCAGCACAGGGTCCTTTTCCCCTAACGCATTCTCTACGCCGGTATGAGCATCAACCCCGGCAGGCTTTACGGTCTTAATGGCTTTTTTTACATTCTCAGGGGTCAGGCCTCCGGCCAATATCACTGGTACTTTAGTCGAACAAACTATTTTTTTACTGATGTTCCAGTCATGAACCTTACCTGTAGCTCCACTTGCTCCGGTATCGGGGTCAAAGGTGTCTGTAATAAAAAAGTCCACATACCCTTCAAAATCATGTACCGTCATCGTGAGCTCATTAAAATTATCTTTTGTGACTATCAGGCTCTTTATTAGTTTAAGCCCTGGTAAGAGCTCCCTTATCTTTTTTACTTCATCAACGGTAATGCGCCCATGCACCTGCACAATGTCGGCCCCTAGATAATTAGAAAGAGCAACGATATCCTTTGCAGTACTTAAATATGTTATCAGGACCTTGTGGATCTCTTCAGGAAGGGTCTTTATTATCTCCCTGGCTTCCTGGTCAAAGAGGTCTTGTTTGTGAACAGCTAGCCGTAATGGAAAACCAATGTGAGTCACGCCAGCTTTGACCAGCATGTCAGCCTCTGCCTTATTCCTTACACCTGCTACCTGAATGATCATGATCCATTATAATTTAACACTTTTTAGTCGAGCATCAAATAATATTCATGCTATATTATTATAGGGTCTTTTTTAGAAGGGGGGGGGGGGACAAATGCCAAAAAAGCAATTCTTGCCGGAAAGGCAGCTTAAAAAATCACTATCATTCATAGACGCTATAGCTATCGTAGTCGGTGCAATAATCGGCTCGGGTATCTTCCTAAAACCAGGGATCGTACTTGGCAATGCAGGATCTCCGTTCCTGGGGTTAATGGCATGGTTAGTCGGCGGTATAGTAACACTGGCTTCTGCCCTCACCATTGCAGAGGTAGGCTCGGCAATACCGAGGACAGGAGGTGTATACGTCTATCTGGAAGAGCTCTTTGGGGATATTTGGGGATTTTTGTTCGGATGGGTCCAGGCAGTAATAACGTATCCGGCATCAGCAGGTGCACTTGCCATCGCTTTTGCAACTTTTTCGACGTTCTTTATACCGATGAGCGGCATGGAACAAAAAATGCTCGCCATAGGCACAGTCATCTTCCTGGTGATAATGAACATGTTAGCAACAAAGATAGGAGGTGTTATACAGACAGTTACAACCTTTGCAAAATTACTTCCCATCGTTATCATCGTGGCCTATGGACTCATCAAGGGCACGGCACACGATTTTGGTTTTATCTCTTATGCCAACGTAGGGGCTGGCATAGGAACGGGTTTTGGTGTGGCAATACTCGGTACCCTTTGGGCTTACGATGGCTGGATGGAGGCAACTAACATTGCCGGGGAGTTAAAGAACCCTGCAAAACAGCTACCGCGTGCATTGGTCATAGGTGTAAGCACCGTTGTAATTGTTTATATGTTAGTGAACGTAGCATTGCTTAACGTTATGCCGTATACAGCTGCAGTATCCTCGACCAATCCGGCATCAGACCTTGCAGTCATATTATTCGGTACCGGTGCAGGAGCTTTTATAATAGCAGGAATAATGGTATCTGTGTTTGGATCAGCAAATGCTTTTGTCATGACTGGAGCCCGTATACCCCTAGCCATGGGTGAACGTAAACAACTTCCTTTCTCTAAGGTATGGTCAAAGGTACACCCAAAGTTCAGGACACCAACAAATGCCCTCTGGTTGGAATGTGGTATTACGATAATCTACATCCTCACAGGTACATTCAACACCCTGACAGATATACTGATCTTTGTACTATGGATCTTCTTCATCATGGGTGTTTTCTCTATCTTTATACTTCGTAAACACCCCAATAAGTATAAGGCTAAATACAAGGTGCCTTTGTATCCGTTCGTACCTATAGTTGGTATCCTGGGCGGTATTTATATAGTTATCAGCACGGTAATAGAACAACCAGGCAATGTAATAATAGGCATAGTAATAACGCTGGCAGGTTTACCTGTCTTCTATTATCTAAGGAACAAAAAAGACCGTAGAAAAAGAACTTAAGTAAATGTCGCAGTGGTGATCATTTTGCAGCTTTTTTATATCTTTTTATCTTAAAACCTGCTACTACTCGGCGCGACACAAAAAATGGGAAACAAAAAATGAAGATCAGAAACCTTGCAATAATAGCACATGTAGACCATGGCAAAACTACACTCATAGACGGTCTTTTTAAACAGGCCGGAGTATTCAAATCATATCAGAACGTAGAAGAAAGGATCATGGATTCCGGGGAACTGGAAAAAGAAAGAGGAATAACGATCAGAGCAAAGAATGCCTCTTTTGACTGGAAAGGCGTAAACATAAACATCGTCGATACTCCAGGACACTCTGATTTTGGCGGAGAGGTGGAAAGAGCGCTCTTTATGGTAGACGGCGCACTACTTTTGGTAGATGCATCAGAAGGTCCACTGCCACAAACACGTTTCGTATTAAGAAAAGCTTTTGAGAAGAACATAAAAGTTATCGTTGTAATAAACAAAGTCGATCGTCCTGATTCCAGAATAGAGGAGATCGAATCAAAGATATTGGACCTTTTTTGTGACCTTGCCACAAAAGACCATCACATAGAATACAAGACTTTTTATGCCAGCTCAAAACAGGGTTGGGCAAGCAGCGACAGGAATGTAAAAAAGCAGGATTTTTCAGAACTATTGGATGCTATAGTCGAGGAGTTCCCGGCTCCTGATGTAGACGTTAACGGATCCTTTAGTATGCTAGTGACGAACAGGACCTATAACAATTTTTTGGGTCACATAGCTGTAGGAAGGATACAATCTGGTAGGGTTAAGGTCGGCGAAAAAGTTGCTATCATAGGAGAAGATAATAACCCTATAATATTTACTGTAACTGCATTAGAAAAATATTCAGGACTAAAGACAGAAAGATTCGAAGAGCTGGAAGCTGGATGTATAGCTCTTCTCGCTGGCGCAGAAATGCCGATGATAGGCGACACCATATGCTCTGCAGAGAACCCAGTAGCACTTCCCAGAATAAAAGTAGATCCGCCGACGGTAGCTGTAAGAGTTTCCGTCAACACCTCCCCTTTTGCAGGAACAGAAGGTGTTTATTTAACAACAAATAAGTTAGAGGAAATATTGGAAAAGGTCTGCCACGGCAACGTTTCCATAAGTATGGAAAGAACACAGAGCCCAGAGGTCTTTGTAATAAAGGCAAGGGGCGAACTGCAGATAGTAATAATACTGGAAGAGATACGACGACAGGGTTACGAGCTAATGGTCGCGAGCCCTCAGGTTATACCTTTTGAACAGGACGGAGAATTATTTGAGCCAGAAGAGACCATGGTAATAGACATCCCTGAAGAGATGGTCGGTACTGTAACAGAGTTATTATCACGTCGAGGCGGGTACATGACAGTAATGGAAAATTTGCACGGCTCACCAAGAGTACGCTTGGAATTTTCCATCCCTACCAGAGGTTTGTTCGGTATTAGGAGTGAGCTCCTGACAGCAACAAGAGGAGAGGCTGTGTTCTCCAGCAGCTTTAACAAATATATACCGTTCCAGGGTAAAAGGTTCAGCAGGACCAATGGGGCCTTGGTCGCAGACAGGGACGGTGTAAGTGTTCAATATGGACTGTTCCACTTGCAGCCAAGAGGCCGTTTGTTCATAAAAGAAGGCGTAAGAATATATGAAGGCATGATCTTTGGAGAGAACAACAGGGCAAATGACCTTAATGCAAATCCGACCAAGACAAAAAAATTGACCAATATGCGTGCAGCCGGCAGCGATGATTCAACAAAATTAAATCCTATAAAGGAACCGGACCTGGACGAAGCCCTTGCCTGGATAGACGAGAATGAATGGGTGGAAATAACCCCCAAGACCATAAGATTAAGAAAAGCAGAATTAAGAACGAATATGAGGAACATCATCAGGAGCAACGAGCAGGACTAATATCCTAGCTAATAATTATCTCTACAGACTCCATTACACTGCCCTGTTTTAATCTGTCTACAACGTCCATGCCGGAGCTTACTTTACCGAACACAGTGTGCTTGCCGTTCAGCCAGTCACATGGAACAAAACATATAAAGAACTGACTTCCATTAGTGTTAGGTCCGGCGTTAGCCATGGAGATGGAACCCCTAAGATGTTTTAGTTTGTTAGGTTCATCATTGAACTTATAGCCCGGACCGCCTGCCCCTGTACCGGTAGGATCCCCTCCCTGTGCCATAAAATCCTTTATAACCCTGTGAAAGGTCACACCGTCATAAAACTTATTTTGGGCAAGATTAATAAAATTCGATACTGTATAAGGAGCTTCTTCAGAATCCAGCTCTATGACTATGGGTTCATTTTCATTACTTATGTTTATTTTTGCAGAATACTTTTTACCTTTCTCTACGATGTGGGTTTCCAGTTTATTGATCTTTGTCATTAAATTCTCTCCTTAATATGATAAGATGAATGGATCATGGACAATACATATATCAGATATGTGATACTTTTAAAAGATGATAGGAATAAACCTACTACTAGGGAAGCGGTTACGGCACACGTACAACACTTAGAAGTGTTAGAGAAGAACGAACAACTGGTCTTGTGCGGGCCTTTTACCAATTATGCCGGCGGTATAGTGATCATTAAGGCTAACGATATGGAACAGGCAGTAGAGATAGCAGAAAAGGACCCCTTCGTCAGCGGCGGATTCAGAAGCTATGAGGTACGAGAATTAGAACTCTCCTGCAAAGAGAACAACCATATGGGCATGGGATCCACTAAAGGCTAATAGACATCCTTACCTATCTTTTTTTCCTTCAATAAAGCCCCATTCGCATCATATATAAGCTCATAATAAACATTGGCTACAAGCTTTCCCTTCTCGTAGATACTTACAGTCTTAACATTCTCGACTCCATCCTTATAATCATACATCACAACGCTTACTATCTTTAGTCCGCTTGCATCATATTCAGTTATGGTCTTCTTGTATGGTTTGGATGTCTCCACATCGTAAGAGATCTCCGTTTCTTTTATCTTTTTGCCGGCCTGGGAATATTCCTCAATGAACTCATCTGTGTCCTTAGCTGTAATAACGATATTTGTATTCTTAGATACCGTTCCATCACTAAAATATTCCAAGGTTTGTTCCTTGCTAAAATCAGGTTTAATAGTAACTACCTTCAATTTTTTGCCTTTGTCTGAAAACTCCTCATATATACTGGAGATCTTTTCAACTTTGCCGTTACTGTAATACTTAACTGCATGTTCTACAGTTTTTTCTATAGTATTGTTGTCGTTAAAGTGGTTATATTTTTCTCTAATAATATAAAATTCCTGTCCAAAGGAGGTCCGATCAAGTGTTAGTGCAACAAAACCCTTGTCATTCAATATGTCCGCTTGTTGTAAGGCAGGAACACCATCGGGACAAAAATAAACGATCATATCGACCTTTCTGTCGAACATATCCTTTATATCAAGACCCACTGTATTCTTTATTGGGCAACTAAGCTTACTCTCAATATCTTGCACGTATTTTACAACATCACCTATCTCTTGGTCGTCTTGCGCATATGCATTGCTGAATAGAACGCAGGAAAAAATCGTTAACACCAGTAATTTTTTAAACATCTCGGTTCCTCCAAAATTAGCCTTAAAGGCAAATATTATATATTAAAAACTTACTCTTACTCGTTCATTATTATGAGCAGCAGACCAAAAAACAGGTCTGTATCATGCATAAGAAGATATTTAATGTTTGGTTTAACTACAGCGATCTCTTCTATTATTTTTTTATAATTCGCATAATATTCTAGTTCAACGGCGTAAGGCTGTTCGTCGGGTTCACCCTGTAAAGAAACGTGACAAGTAGTAGTGCCACCTATGTGGTAAACCCAATAAAATCTAGCCTGCCCTCCTTTTTTCAACACGCTTATAGCATTAATGATAGTTTGTTTTGAATTGTCGGGTAAAAAAGCATATGTAGCATCTGGGCCATCACCGTCATAATCTATGCAACAAATAAGCTCTGAGCTGACAACGTAGTCAACACCATCTTTAAGATCATTAGAAAGGTCCTTAATTTTAACGAACTCTGCTTCGGGGACAAGAACACTTTGGTTTATGACCCTTCTATTAAGATTTGTTTCTTTATAACAGATATCCAATCCGTAAGGATTAGCTCCCACACTCAATAGGTCGTCTACTACACGGGTAGGATTCCCTGCGCCAAGGTCAAGCACTGATTTGTCCTTAAATAGTTCTATATCTAAAACAAAGTCTTGTGGCTTTGCTTCTTTCATGTTTGTTGCGATCATCTTATAGCCTGGATCAGGAATAAGTTCACCTTTCTTGATCAAAAGATATTGGTATCTTAACTCTAAAGAAGAACCCGCACGCGAAGTGATTTCTTCTTCTACAGTAACTTTATAAGTCTTCTGGGAACCATCAATACCCTTTACTGTGTAAATCACAAAACTATTAAAATCCTGCATAACACCGGACGCAGGGATCACTGTTGCACCATCTGAGATCTTTATGTCTGTTGTAAAAGACCTTGCAGGAGAATCTTCCACTACAATAACAATATCCGAACCGATTATCTTTCCCTCGTAACTATTAGCATTTTTATCGTATAGGGTAAAAGATTCAATGTTAGCTTGCGCCAACAAAGATGAACCTGAAAATGCAAGCAAGAGCATTACAATTAAAAACCTTATTTTTTGCATTACTAAGACCTCGTCGATACAGATAGACACTTACCTTTAAGCAATTTTTATGCCATCAGCAACATACTTTTAACCACATAATATTATTGGTTTAATTTAATATACAGAATTCAGCCTATGTTCGTTTTCCGTCTATTAAAATAGCAGCTGTAATACAATGCTACACCAATAAGAAGGGTCAAGACCCCCATCAAGGACTCTTTGGGTGTCTCTTTAAGAAGAAAAAACATCATCCATGTCTGCAACAATATAAAGATGATCGGTGTTAGCGGATACAACGGTGTTTTATATCCCTTGTGTTCTGGGAATCTTTTTCTTGCAATAAAAACACTGGCTACCGTTGTTGTGTTCATTGTGCTTAGTGTAAAACCCATATATATTATTACTTGCTCGAATGTCGCTGTGCTTATTAATATTATTGCAACCATTGATTGGAAAAGTATCGGAATAATTAAAGAGGTATTTTTAACCTTATAATTATCTTTTAGCATCTCTCTACATACATGAGAACCGCATATGAACATGGAGTTGATGGCAGCCATTAGACCAAACATGATTATAGTACTGATAATTATCAGTCCGCTGTGCCCCCAAAGACTGCTTGCCGCTATCTGAGCCACCTCTATCTTACCTTGCAAGTCATTCATGGGTACTGCGCGCAAGAACACTAAATTGAACATCGTATATATTGCTGTTACAAACGTCGTTGCTATGACTAACGCATAGGGGATAACTCTGTTGGGGTTTTTTATTTCTCCGGCTACATATGTTGCGGAATTCCAACCGCTATATGAATACATTACGTAAACAAGACTTACGGCAAAGGCAGGATTTAAAATATACTTTATGTCAGAGTAATTAAGACTTAAGTTAAAGCCAGGTATGGGGGGCTTACTTAGACCATAAAAAATAAAGGTCAGGATCATGGATATATTCACAACAAAGATAATTTTTTTAAATGTTACGGTGCTTTTTAGTCCTAATATATTTATTAGCGTAATTACACCAACAACAGCGTACGCAACAAACAGCTGGTTAACACCAGGATACAAGGTAGCAAGATATCTTGCAAAAGCGATGGACATTGCTGCTATCGGAGCGGGAAAACCTGCGGTCACACTCACCCAGCCGGACAAAAAACCAGCCACTGGATGGACCGTTCTCGATAAATAGTTATACTCTCCACCAGAGCCGGGATATTTTGCTGCAAGTTCGGAGTAAACCAATGCTCCACATAAAGCGATCACGCCACCCAAGACCCATAATATCAGGATGGCAGAAACCGATCTGATCCCAGCGACCTGGAATCCAAGACTAGTATAAACGCCGATCCCTATCATGCTGGAAACTGTAAGTGCAACACAGAAAAAGAAGTTCATTACTTAGATTATATTACGAACACAGGCCTTTTGAATAAAATTATTGGTGGACATCTATTCAAGCCGCTATTTTACCTTTGGGTTTTATCGTAACGGGCATATCCAAAACCATCGCTTCTAGCTATGGCTGGCTGTTTTGTTCCTACCATACAAAATTTGCCTTTCCCTTATCAGCTCCTGCTGAAGCTCCTTTTTTGTGGGCAGGTAAAGTTTGTATTTAGAAGCAAATATACGTTTATTCTCTTTTGGAAGAGTATATCGCACAACAGCTTCTTTCTTATCCTCACAAAGAATAAGGCCAACTGTGGAATTTTCACCTTTTTGCTTTAATTCACGGTCGTAAAAATTCACATACATTTGCATTTGTCCTATGTCTTGATGAGTAAGCTTTCCTATCTTTAAATCCACAAGGATATAGCACTTTAGGATCGTATTATAAAATACCAGGTCGATATAAAAATGATCACCGTCTAAAGTTATCCTTTTTTAGCGTGCGACAAAAGTAAAACCCTTGCCTAGTTCCAACAAAAATTTAGACAGATTATCTATAATTGCTTGTTCCAACTTGTTTTCATAAAGTCTTGATTGAGGAGACAAGCCGGTAAATTCCAGCACATACGGATCCTTGATCATGTCCTCATAAGAATTCAATTCCTGCCCCTTGTATGCCAGCCTTAACAAACCATTTTTATCTTTGCTTAGTGCCAGCCGCTCAAAAAGCATTGAGCCTTTTTGACGCTCTAACTCACGCACCGACCAATTATTTTTAATACATTCCTCTTTTGTTACTGTATCAAATATTGGGAAGTGCTTTAATATAAACTTCTCATTTTCATCTATTCGATTTATTGTTGCTGTCAATCCTAAAAATAATGGGAATCTAGAATCTCTAATCCTATCAATTCCATTTTTAGACAATGATGCATGCAACTCATCTATTATCAACAAATCGCTATTAACCAATTTCTTGCTTAGAGATTTAAAGGTTCTTACTTCACATGTATCATTTAATTCGTAATCATTAATTATTTTTTTCCACTGCTTTAATAATATGGTTGTTGGGACCAATATCGTAACAGTTAAAGAGTCCTTTTTTTCTTTTAATTTCTTAATTATATTTATTGCGACTCTCGTTTTACCAAAACCAACAGAGCCGAGGAATATTCCTCGACCCTTGGCTTTAAAAAAGTTTTGAACGACAATTTCTTGTCTTTCATCTCTTGTCATTTGTTGTTTTTATTTTACTTTAAAAGACTCCCAGTATTCTGGGTTGTTGTATTCCTTGATGTTCTTTGTGTCTTCTGCTGTAAGGCTTTTTTTAACTATTTTTTCATTTAGCTTTTTGTTTGAATATACTCTATTTCCATAGAAATCATCGTCATCACTATATCCATCATGCCAACCTCCATAACCTCCAGTATAGCTTCTGTATGATGTATTTGTATAAACCTTTTTTTCTGGTACAAATGTTTGTTTAACACCAGATTCAATACATTTATCGGCAATTTTAAACATTATATTCATACAATTCTCTACTGCAGAAATACACACTTTTTCATCTAAAGAATGTGGTTCAAAATAACCACATCCAATATTCATTGTTACAACCCCTATGCCTCTTGATGATAATTTGCCAACATCTGTCGATGTGCCGTTAGCAAATTTATAAGAATAATCATC